>NZ_JAEQCI010000169.1:0-9289 GCF_020738565.1 Microcoleus sp. PH2017_12_PCY_D_A
AATTGGGATGAAGCTGAGAGATTGTACCGACAATGTTTGGAAGTAATGACAGAATTGGGCGATCGCTCTGGTATGGCAACAAGTTGGGGAGTATTGGGAGATATCGAGCGCAACCGCGGCAATTGGGATGAAGCAGAGAGATTGTACCGGCAATCTTTGGAATTAAGGACAGAATTGGGCGATCGCTCTGGTATGGCAAGTAGTTGGGGATTATTGGGATATATCGAGCGAAATCGCGGCAATTGGGATGAAGCTGAGAGATTGTACCGGCAATCTTTGGAATTAAGGACAGAATTGGGCGATCGCTCTGGTATGGCAACTTCGATCGGTTGTTTGGGAGAAATCGAAATGCTTATGGGGAATTTAGATGCGGCAGAACCACTTTTAAAAGAGTCTTTAGCGAGGCTTCAAGAACTGGGAGAACCTGCAAAAGTTGCCGAGGCTCACTACGATTTAGCACGACTTGAACGTAAACGCAACAACCCAGAACTCGCCCAACAACATTACAACAGTGCCCATCAAATCTTTCAACAATTGGGAGCCGCGAAAGACTTAGAAAGAATCGAGCGAGAGTGGGAATCCGATTAATTTCAATCGAGAAATGCCGCAGGTGATAGGTGAAAAAACTCAGCTAATTTCTGAATTTGACTCGCCGTCAGTTCCCTGTTACCATTCAAAACCTCAGCAACCAGAGACTCAGTAGCAAAAATATCAACCAAGTCTCTTTCTGAAAGCTCAGCTTCAACCATCAAAGCTTTGAGCAATTTAATCCCCTTCAACAGAGGCATTGGCTCATGTTTCTCTTCATAATCGTAGACAAGAATACCCAGCACATTTAAGTAATCTCGGTCATCTTGCGTCAGTTTTCGGCGATCCAAAATAGAATTAATCCGATTTTGGGTAGCAATTAAGTCAGCTTCACAACTAATCGGGCGTGGAGGAAAATTATTCATAATCTGATAGGCTTGGCATAAGAAGACCGGGCGGTTGAAACCGCGTCTATACAGACAAAACCCGCCTCCGCGGGTTGAAGACGCGACCGTTTAAATACGTTGTTTTCTTGAGTCCGCGGAGGCGGACATTGTTTGTGTAGACGCGGTTTCAACCGCCGTCTGATCTTTGCATCTCTCGCTTATCCATCCCAATCAACCAAAATTCAGCGGATCGACATCAATAGTTAGACTAACAGAACGCGGTGCCCGATCGCGCAACCCGACCAAATCCGACAAATCCAGCGACTCATCCAAAGGTAACTTCAGCAAAATCTGCCACCGATAGCGATTTGCTACTCGCATAATCGCCGCAGGTGCCGGCCCCAACAACTCACAACCCGGTATAGACAATCGCTGAATATACTCATGACAAACAGACGCCAATTGTACCGCCGTTACCGCAACTTCCGCCGCATCCAAACTGCTTAACCGCAACAAAACCAGCCGCCCCGAAGGAGGATAATTTAGCGCTGCTCTTTCGGCTAATTCTGTTTCCACAAAACCTGCATATTCGTGCCGCCTAACTGCTTGAATTACCCGATGTTCGGGAGTGTAAGTTTGCATAATTACCCTTCCCGGATCGTCCCCTCTACCCGCACGCCCCGCCACTTGAGTTAAAGTTTGAAATGCTCGTTCGCTTGCCCGATAATCGGATAAGTTTAGCAACCCATCAGCAGAGACAACTCCCACCAATGTCACTCCAGCTAAATCTAACCCTTTTGTCAGCATTTGCGTACCCAACAAAATGTCAGCTTCCCCATTGGCAAATTGGGTTAACAATCGGCGGTGGTCGCCCTTATTTCTAGTCGTATCGCTGTCAAACCGAATTGCCCGTAATTGGGGAAACAATCTGGTTAATTCCTGTTCGACTCGTTGAGTGCCACTACCAAAGTTTTTGAAATAGGGAGAACTGCATTCTGGACAGTTTTGAGGGTGTCTTTCTGTGTGGTTGCAGTAGTGACAGCGCAATATTTCTGCTGTACCTTCACCGATGTGGTGATAAGAAAGCGAAACATCGCAATGGGGGCATTCCATCACATAGCCACAACTCCGACAAGAGACAAAGGTACTATGTCCTCTTCTGTGAATAAATAGAATACCTTGCTGTTGTCTTTCTTGCAATTCTTCCAGAGCATTTTGTAGGGAAACACTAAAAATAGAGCGATTTCCTTGCCGCAATTCTTGGCGCATATCGACTATTTCAATCGGTGGCATCGGACGCGAATAAATGCGTTCGGGCAATGATAAATAATGGATAGTTGGCAAGGAATAATTATTGATTCGCGTCTCAACAAAAGTCTCTAAGGCTGGGGTTGCAGAACCTAAAATTAGGGGACAATTTTCTAATTCGGCGCGCCATTTGGCAACAGTGCGGGCGTGGTAACAAGGGGCTGGTTGTTCTTGTTTGAAGCTGCTGTCGTGTTCTTCGTCGAGGATAATTAAGCCGAGGTGAGGTAATGGTGCGAAAATGGCCGATCGCGTGCCGATGACAATTTGCGGGGTTCCAGTCAGCATCTGGCGCCATGTATCGTAACGTTCGCCGTCGGATAGGGCGCTGTGGTACACGCAAATTTGCTCGCCAAACCGGGCGCGGAATCTGTCTGTCAGTTGCGGTGTCAGCCCGATTTCGGGAACCAGTACGAGGGCGGATTTGCCGCTGGCTAAGATTGGGGCGATCGCCTGCAAATACACTTCAGTCTTACCAGAACCTGTAACGCCGTGCAACAGCACTTGACGGAATCCCGAAAAACTGTTAATAAACGCTAAAGCTTCAGCTTGAAAACGAGTTAAAGTTTTCGGTGCATCGGGTAATTGAGCAATCCCGCGATCGCCCCTGAGAACTTCCCTTTGATCGATGACAACGCTACCTTTCTGTTCCAATTTTTTGACAACCGAAGCACCCGCGCTGCAAATTCTCAGCAAATCATTCATCCACATTTCACCGCCGCCGCGCCGCAAAACTTCCAATACTTCTTGTTGGCGCTTGGTTAAATCCGTGACAAAGGCGCTGGGGATTAATGTCACTGCCGGTTTGAGTTGTGCTTTCGGAGGATTGGGCGGTTCTAAATAACTTTCTACCCAACCGCGCTGCAATAAATCTTTCAATCCCCGATAACTTCCCTTGACTTGGCGCTGAAGGTATTGCCAAGTGTAATCGCCCTTTTTTTGAGCTTGCAACAATTGCAAAATTTGACTCGCGGCGGGATTCAAAAACGTTTCGGCATTCGGAGAAACAGCATCTTTAACTAACCTAATCCGGCGCACGGAACGGCTTAACAAACCGGGCGGCAGCGAAGCTCTAATTACTTGAATTAATGTTGTACAATAATAAGCAGATACTCGTTCGAGCAATTCCCAGTAAGTAGGCGGAAAAAAGCCCGTACTCACAACATCTTCAACATCTTTAACCCGCGCCGGATCTAAGTCTGCCGGCAGTTGAGAAACGAACCGAATCGCGATCGCCCCTACCTGTTGACTGCCAAAGGGTACGCTCAAAATATCCCCCGGCTGCACGTTCAATTGGGCAGGTAAGCGATAGGTAAATAACTTGTTTTCCTCCCCCGGCGAGTCCCCCGCGCCCCTGAAAGGAGAGTCCACCAACACCTCGATCCACTCTGCCGGCGCGGTGGGGCGCTGGGGCGGTTGGCTGCTACCGTAGGATGCCCCGGCCTCTGCCGCGGAGGGGGTTGATAAACCAAAAGTGACAGTAGACATAGGGTTTTACATCAAACTAGGAGGAGCCGCGGTCATGGGGAGTTTTTATTATCCCTCAGTTTAGCTCGATCGAGCAGTCTTCAATTCTATGAAATACTTTAGGGACACGGCGCCCTGCTTTTCCGAAAGTGCGAACTTAACGGGCTTTCCCAGAGTCCGGCAGGGGTTTAAACCCCTGCCTCAAAGCGAAAGTCCTCTAAAGAGGACTGATGAGTTCTTGAGTCCTCTTTAGAGGACTTTCGCTATTAGCCAGGGGTTTCAACCCCTGGCGGAGTGTGGGTTTAACACGCTTGTTGACACGATGAAGGACACGGCACCATCTCCTTAGCCGATATCTGTATGTTAGTCAACTGAAAACAGGTATATTAACTGCGGGATTTGGCGATCGGAATCTCGATCGCAAATTCCGTCCCTTCTCCCACTGTCGATATGCACTCCAACCTCCCGCCGTGTTTGTCCACAACAATTTGATAGCAAACTGACAGTCCCAAACCTGTACCTGTACCTACTGGTTTCGTCGTAAAAAAAGGATCGAAAACTTTCGTCTTCACTGCGTCATCTATGCCCGGCCCATTATCCTTAATACTGATTTTAACCCAATTATTTTTGAGAATACAGGTATTAATGATAATCTGACAGTGAAAGGGAGTTTTATATTTTTTAAAATCCTGATTTTCGGAATTGTGCAAAGCATATATAGAATTAGTCAAAATATTCATAAATACTTGATTTAGCTGTCCCGCATAACATTCAACCAGTGGTAAATCTCCATATTCTTTGACGATTTCAATTTCAGCAAAATTCGGTTTAGCTTTGAGAGCACTTTGTAAAATTAAGAGCGTACTGTCAATTCCCTCGTGAATATTAACTGGTTTGAGGTCAGATTCATCCAAGCGAGAGAAATTTCGCAAACTTAGTACAATTTCACGAATGCGATTAGTACCCACTTTCATTGAAGACAAGATTTTCGGCAGATCCTCGCCGATAAACTCCAGATCGCTATCTTCAATCAAATCTGCAATTTCAGCAGTGGGATTCGGATATTCCTGCTGGTACAAATCGATTAAACTTAATAGGTTGTTACTGTAGGTACTAACGTGAGAAAGATTAGCGTGAATGAAATTGACAGGGTTATTAATCTCGTGGGCGACACCAGCGATCGTTTGACCGAGGGAAGACATTTTCTCTGTTTGAATTAGTTGAGCCTGGGTTTTCTGTAAATCTTGCAGAGTTTGTTTTAGTTGTTTAGATTGAGCAGTAGCAGTGGCCGCAAGTTTATCCTTAAGTTCTAAAATTTGACGCAATTCTGCCTCAGCGTGCTTGCGCTTGGTGATGTCAAAAATTACTCCGTCAAGCCAGAGAAGATCGCCGTTTTCATTAAATATGCCTTGACCTTTGTCTGACATCCATCTCACAGTCCTATCCGCTCGAATAATGCGGTACTCGATGATATAATCCCGTTTTGTTAAGATTCTTTTATCGATAATTTTTTGTACCATGGCTGCATCTTCAGCATGGATGATACTGTTAAAACTTCGCACTCGATTGTTAATAAAATCGGTGGCGGGGTAGCCCGAAATATCTGCGATCGCATCACTGATAAACTCGATGGTCCAGTCGGCATCGAATACCCATCGATAAACCGCACCTGGGAGATTGGAAACCAAGGTTCTGAAACGTTTCTCGCTGTCTTGCAGCACCTCGGTATCAGACTGAATGCGATCGCCCATTTGGTTAAAAGCGGCCGCAATCTGAGCAAGTTCGTCAGAACCTCCCAGTTGCGCGCGATCGCCCAATTTTCCTTGGCTGAAGCTATTGCTGGCTGCAACCAACCTCGCAGCTCGCCCTGTCAAGGTTCGATCGAAAAACAACCAGACAATTATGCAAAATACAGCTAATCCCATACTCGTTTCAGTCGATCGCTGCAAAGCATCTGCATAAGCCTGCTGCTTGACTAACAAAATATCATACTCTACCAAAAGAATGCCAACTCTCGAAGGTCGAACTTCTCCCGGCTGGGAGCCCAACAAAACCGGATAAATGGCCCAGATACTCTCTTTATTTTCAGCAAGCTTGACTTCTCCTGACATCATTTCCCGAACTTTGAAAAATTCTTCGGGCAAATAGTTAGGTAAGGAGATGGAGGCGATCGGGCGATTTCGCAATTCGTAACGGGTTGCCAAAATTATGCGGTTATTTTCATCACAAAGCAAGGCTAAGCGGATATTTCGCTCGCTCCCCAACTTGCTAATTGCGATTTCCACTTGCTCAACATCTCCTCTGCGGTACAAATATTCCAGCATTCCAGAGAGTTGATTTGCAGAAAATTTTAAATCGTTAATTCCATCTTCTTCTTGTCGGCGGTACGACTGATCTACCTCCCGCTGAAAAGAAAATACACCCAGTAAACTACCGAAAATCAGCAGCATCAAAGGAATTGAGAAACGCAGAGAAAAGGGAAATCGTTTCATAGTTAGAAATGATATAAATTTGAGTTTCTAGATTATTGTTGCTAATTTTAACCAAAAATATGCAGACCAATAGTTACTTAAAACTCACATTTGTTCAGGAATAACTAGAATTTTAATCGATCAAAGTTTCACTTTTTTGACCAATGTGTCGTCCAACAAAGGAGCAGGATTTACAGCTTTCGGCAGCAATTTGTTTTCTAGCATCACTTCAGACAATCGCTTCAGGCCATTCAGCAATGACGGATCTGTTTTTCCTAGTAACTTTTGGTTTTCTTGGAGGTTTGGACTGCTCAGCCCTTTTAAAGATTCTAAGAATTGGTCTGGAGTCACTCCTGTACGGGGAGCAATGCGACTAGCAGCATCCTGGGGATTTTTTGTCAAGTAATCTAGGGCGCGAAACCGACCGTCAACTAAAGCCTGCAAAGCCTTGGGCTGCTTGTTAATTACCTCCTCGCGTACTATCAGAACATCAACAATTTCACCGGGAATTTGCGAACTATCAAATAGTTGTTTGGCACCCGCTGCTAGCAGCTTTGTTCGAGCAGATCCAAAGGTAACAACAGCATCTACTTTTCCATCTTTAAAAGCTCGTTCATGTTCGGATACTCCTAAAGAGACAATTTTGATATCTTTAGGTGACATACCTTTTTGTTCTAAGGCACGGGTAATTATGAATGCTCCTAGTGCAGTAGATTCGACGCCTACAGGTCGGCTTTTTAAACCTGGCAAATTTGGAATCTCTGGCTTGCTGAGAATCACATCCCCACCGTTAGAAAAATCCATAACAACTACAATTTTTACATCGGGATTGGTTGCTGCCAATACCAAAGCTTGGTCGATGGATATACCTGCTGCTTCAATTTCTCCATTTCGATAGGCTCGTACCTCTTCTGTACCTGAAGGGTAATCTACTAATCGAATAGGAGTATTGTCATAGTACCCTAAACTGCGAGCTAAGTACAGAGTTTCATAGCCCGGCCACACATTGGCACCGACTCGCAAAGGGGGTTCTGCCTTCGTGCAACTAGCTAATATCACTGTACACAGAGTGACTGCCGCAATGCCAAGCGTAAAGCTTTTTTTGAGTTTCCGGCTCACTTTTCTCCAAAACTTGAGGTCAAACATCAGAAGATTTTTCAGCATATACTTAGGTATGATCCTGCTTATTTATTAGTGAATTATACAAGTTGGCGAACACTTAAGTTCAGGTGGTGCGATCGCCGCTCATATTTACCAATCTAGTCAATATAAACGCCGATCGCCAACTTGTAGCAGCGGCTTAAAGGTGAATAATTGCCCTGTAACAAATGGCCCGTGACAAACAACTTTGTAGCCAAGCCGGGCGGGCACAAGTATTAATACCATTTTTATAAAGTTTTGCGATAAAAGTATTCGTAGGATGTGTCGCTTGCGATAAATCCTTGGCATTCAATTGCAAATCTCATAGCGACGCACCTTAGCAATCGGGTAGAGCAAACCCAACAATTATTTGGTAGCACGATGTTTGCAGGGCCTGCCGGTTTGTCAGGTGTATCGCGGTGAAATTGTTGGTGCAAGTTACCGTTGTTGGTGCGACGCACCCTAGGACTACTTTGCAGACAACCACCGCCGCTGAAATCCTTGATTTCATTGCGCCTTCAAGCTTGACTTATTGCTTCTTCCATCCGACTTTTGCGATCGAGTTAACTCCCATGTGTCGATCGCACTTACACACCAGCACCATTTTGTGCTAAGAATTACTACTTGCGACAAAATCGACACAGCAGTTTACATTGGGAGAGTATTGGATGTCAGGTAGCGAAGTTCGTGCAGACTTTTGGATGAGCGAGTACATTACCCCTTGGGATATTTACGTTCACGGCGTCATCGGCGTGCTCGCTTACAAAAAAACAGCCTATCAGGAAATGTACGTAGTTCAAACCGGAACCTACGGAAAAGGCTTAGTTTTGGACGGCAAATGGCAATCTTGCACAGGCGACGAGTTTCTGTACCACGAGCCCCTCGTACACCCAGCCATGATTGCTCACGGTTCGCCCAAAAAAGTGCTCGTTCTCGGCGGCGGCGAAGGAGCTACAATTAGAGAAGTGCTGCGCTGGAAAACCGTTGAAAAAGTCGTGATGGTCGATATTGACGGCGAAGTAGTAGAAGCTTGCCGCGAACACCTGCCAGAAATGCACCAAAACGCCTTTGACGACCCCCGCTGCGAAGTAGTAATCGGCGACGCTTTGGACTATTTAGACAACACAGACAGCGATTGGGATATTGTGATTTCCGACTTATCCGATCCCATTGAAGAAGGCCCATCTTTCCAGTTATTTACCAAGGAGTATTTTGAGAAAGTCCGCAAGATACTGTCACCTAACGGATATTTCGTAGTGCAAGCGGGGCCAGTTTCTCCGGCAGAAATGAAAATGCACGCCCGCATTGTCAACACCCTGAAATCGGTTTTCCCCAAGGTTCAATCCTGCACCAGCTTTATTTCTACCTACGGAGCTCCTTGGGGTTTTGCGGTAGCTTCCAGCCAGGAAATCAACACGCGGCCCGAACCCGAAGTTACCGACAAATTGCTCGCCGACAAAACAATTGGGGGGTTGCGGATGTTAGACGGGATTACCCTGTTGGGATTGATGCAAGTTCCCGGTCACTTGCGGCAGGTAATCGCCGAGGAAACCGAAGTTTACACGATCGCAGCACCGCCTAAATTTTTCGGGAAAGGCTCTGTCGGTCAGTGAAGTTAAATTGAAAGAGAAAAGTCGTTTGGAGTAACTGAGATGGGCAATTTAATCCGCATAGTCGCTGCAATTTTTCTTCCCCCTCTGGGCGTATTTTTGACTGTCGGCATCGGCATGGATTTTTGGATCAACCTGCTTCTCACCTGTTTTTTCTGGTTTCCGGGTATGATCCACGCTATTTGGGTAATCGCCAAGCACGATAAGGGCTAGGTTGTTTGTGTTAGATATTGTTAGGTAAATCAACCAGAAGACTTGTAGGGGCGGGTTCACCAACAATATATGTCACCAGCCCGGGGATATATAAACCCGCCCCAACCCAACAAATAACTAACAGGCTGCATCAATTTTGATGGTCATGAAATAATGCAGATTGATATTT
>NZ_JAEQCI010000170.1:0-9279 GCF_020738565.1 Microcoleus sp. PH2017_12_PCY_D_A
GTAAGGCTAACACTGCATAATTTCAGCCCAAAAGCGTTTGGCTTCCAAGTTTTCACAACTGATAAAAAAATCCGACCCACATCTGCGGAATGTGGGTTAAATCACTCCAACGCTCGGATTGTTCGGGAGTTCTCAGGTTAGGCAATGTCCAGTGTAGTCGTTGCTTGGCAAACCTATACCAATGATCTACTCCAAAACGTCGTAAATATTTGAACCAGACTGTTTCTAGAGGGAGAGTTCGTTCTCCCACCCAAGCCAACCATAAGGGTGGAAATGGCTGACCATTTGACATGAGCTTCATTCTTGCGACGAGGATTAAATTGACTCTCTGTCCAGGCGCACGATAAAAATGTAAGTCTAGCCATTGAGTGACTCGGACTTGTCCCAAATCTGGATGTTCGTCAATTTCAATCACAGTATCCGCTTGGAGCCATGTGGTTGGGTCGTTGAGTCTCATTTTCTGCCCGTGCTTGCGTGGTCTGCCGCGACCACTATATGCTGGTGGTTCTGACCACTCTTCAGGCATTCTTTCGGACTCTCATTAAACAATCAGCTTGAATATCTGCTTGCGCCAGTACCCAATTTGCATTGCCATATTCTCGATCTAAAACTGCTAAGACTGGATTGATGCTCTGTTCACAAACAAGTTTGAGTTGGGAAGCTGCTTTTTCTATTGGTGAAGACCAACTACTAATTCGTTCATGTAGTAGGGGTAATGCCCAACTTCCTTCTGCTTCGGGTATCCACGCAATTGTACTGTACCCCTGTCCAATAATTACGCCTTTGTGATATTCATGGGTTCTGTCTTGTAATGTTTTGGCATCTGGTCTGCCCCATGCAGTATGATCGATTGCCACTAAAACGTGTTCCGTTGAGGGTGCTTCCTTCTGTAATTGCTCCAGATACAGCAGCATCAGTTTTTTCCGGTCTGGTCTACAGTCTTGCAATGCCTCGTAGACGCTTGGCCATTGACGATGGAATAATGGATTGAGCGAAAATTCCGCCAAACAGGCTGCATTCCTGGTGGTCATCACTGCATCCATCAGCTCGAATGTTGCATCCTTGCCTCGTACTAATAACTCGTATGCTTCTTGACGAAAGTCCTTTAATCGTTCACTGTTCATTTAAGGAGTGGATAGGTTTTTATTTTTCACCCTCATTCTCTCCTTAACGGTGGCTCTAGTTCTTCTTGGGCCACCGTTCTCATCTTTAGTTAGTCTAAACTACAGTTAATTAATTCCTCGCCTCTATTGCTATAAAAGTAGTTTTTGGTGTATATTTAATTAGGCAGTTACAACAATTGAGCTGCGAACAATACTACGCAATACCCAATACTTCCAAAGGAGATATCTGAATCATGTGTACGAGAATTCTCTACGTAGATCGACAAATAAATCCATTAATATATGACCCGAACGCGCCTAGTCCCAACGTTGTGACGGGTCGCAACATGGACTGGGCAACCCCGCTTGAAAGCGAGATTTGGGCATTTCCAGCAAATATGGAGCGCCAGGGGGGAACATACAATAATAATGGTGATAGTTCCTTTACGTGGACATCTAAGTACGGCAGCGTAATTACCTCCGCCTTAGACGCTTGCACTACCGACGGTATCAACACTCAGGGTTTGGTTGCCAATTTGCTGTTCCTGGTAGAATCGGACTACGAACGAGGGGACGGGGAAGAACAATTGCCAAAAATGTCAACTGCGGCATGGGCGCAGTATTTCCTCGATAGTTTTGCCACGGTCAAAGAGGCGGTTGTAGCGATGGAACCAGACAATTTGTTCGAGGTGGACGCGCCCGTCATACCGGACGGCAGCAATAAGAAAAGTACAGTTCACCTGTCAATTTCCGACGCAACTGGCGATTCCGCAATTTTCGAGTACGTAGGCGGCAAGCTACAAATCCACCACGGTAAAGATTATATCGTGATGACCAATTCTCCGACCTACGACAAACAACTGGCAATCAACGAATACTGGGAAAAAAAGGATGGCATGATCGTGCTGCCGGGCACTAACAACGCCTCCGATCGATTTGCCCGTTGCTCGTTTTACCTATCGGCAGTCCCGCGCGATCATATCAACGATGTACGCACAGCTATTGCAACCACCTTTAGCATAATTCGCAATGCCGCCGTGCCGATCGGGATCGCAGACCCCGAAAAGCCCAATCTTGCCTCCACACTTTGGAGCACCGTTTCCGACCACAAGAACCTCGTTTATTACTACGCAAACACCCGCAGTGCGAGTGTCTGTTGGATCGACCTCAAGGAATTAGACCTTGGCGAAGGCTCGGGAGTGCGGAAGATCGATATGCTCGAAGAAGTGAATACTCTCGAATGGTCGGAAAAACCCAAAAAGCCGGTAATAATCGAAAAGTGGGAGCTGGGCGGCGACCTCACCGAAAAGTTTGTACGGGCCGTTCCGTTTGAATTCTTGCCTCACGCTTAAGTGCCAACGCGATCGGGTCAGGTATAGCCTTTCTGGGATAGATGAGGTATGCCAGATTCTAGGTACATCAAGGTTTTCAACCTTTGATACCTCATCTTCGAGAGCGATCGCCGAGCCAAAGCTTCTGGATCGGCTTTGACAAGGCGATCGCCGTACCAGCAAGGGTCGAGGTTCAATTCCCGTTATCAATGTTCTTACAGGACGGCTTGAGAAAGTTCTTTTCCAGAGCAGCCGCAGGGAACATAATTCCAGGCTTCTTAGTAGGATGGTTCAGCGTATTGAATATCCGATCCCAAAATCCTTGAATGCCGTAGTTTCCCTTAAAGCGAGAGTGGTGGAGATCGTGAAAATCTGAGTCAATGAAAAATATTGACAGAGAGCTGTGACCTTCTAAATTGTAAGCATTGCCGATCGCAGTCCAGGCGCACAATTGAGTAATATCGTATCCGAATACAAAAACAGGCAAAACGTCCGCAATGGTGACAATGGCATATTCAAGCAGGCTTTTATGACCGGCTACAAAACTGGATGAATCCAAGAATTCGTGATGTTTGAGATGTATATCCTGCAAGAACTTTTGATGAAAGAGCCTATGGGTAACGTAAAAGCAGAAATCCGCCACAATTATTCTGGCGAAGAACCATCCAAAATTTAAGAGCCAGCTATTTCCCCGATGAACTTCGGGAGCTAGGTAGAGAATAATCGCTGCTGCTGCCAAACTTTTAATTTCTCCGACTAGGATTCCTTTAGCAGTAAATTCAGGGAACGGCTGTTCTCTCACTTTCTTGACTCTGACATTGAATCTTTCTCGCCAGGTCTGGTTAGTTTTAAGAACTTTTTCAATAAAAATACCGATGCTGTAGAATGAAACCGACCCAATCAGCCAGTACAGCAAAACCTCGGCTGTAAAGTCGAAATGGAATTTGTTCGAGAGCCAATAAATTAACTGCTGGACTAGGGTACAAGCAACAGCTACTTTGATAAAAAACTCTATTTCAAAAAATAAATTAAATAGTTTGACTGTTAATTTATCCTTAGAAGTTACAGTTGTTTCAGGGCGATTATTGAGTGGACTTGGGGTGTGAAAACCTGGACTTAGCATTGTTTTATTTTTCAGGTTTAGTTATCTGGACACCAGGATAAATCATCTAGTTTAGGAAGAACAATTAATCGCTAAAAGCCTTAGTATACCGCAATACGGTTTACTTAACACTTTTTATGCCCTGGAGATCCCCCTAAACCCCCCTCCCGGGGGACTTAAGAGCTTTCTTGTCCCCCCCTTTTTTAAGGGGGGTTAGGGGGGATCTGCCTTAAGTAAACCGTATTGTAATATACCGTTCCTAATAACTGACATTAAGCACAAAAATTTATCACCAATAAATTCTTATTGAGAATGCTGTCATATCTAAATTCCACTTTAAGGAGAACTAGAGGTTTCAAATATTTTTTGGTAAGTAGATGCATTTACCCTGCGTTCGCACCTTGGTGATTGAATTTACCAATCACGAAGTCAAGCAATATAATATTGTCCATCTTTTAAAAAGATCTCATGTTTGCTCCACTTCGTCAACCTGCTTTTTTCAAGAATTTTAAGGTTGAGCAAGGGGGCTACGGGATTGTGTAGAATGAAGATATCGATTTGAGTGAGTATGAGCTTTGGAAAAATGGCATAACAGTAGCAGAAGGTGTAGGCGTGACCCGTCGCAGACATCCCTCAGTTAAGATGTAAGATGGCAACTGGGTTTTTCTATTGTTCGTAAGTGCGATCGGCTTCGCTGCGGCCGTTGGCGATCGCACTAAAAAATAGGATCGGCATTCTTTAAATAAAAGGCGATCGCCCTTCTCCCTACAAAAAAGGCGATCTCCTACTTTGAATTTCAAAATGGGGTTAATACTCTATTTATTTCAAAATGAGAATTGCTGTGTGCGGACAGCCTGATAGATTCTACTCAAATCGATTTCTATTCTTCAATTAGCGGCCGAGAGGATAGGGGACAAGAATCAGTACGACAACAAGAGTAATTAGTTTCTGAAAAAGCCGTGGGATATTCATTAACGTTCTCCTGAATAAAAAGTCAAGAACAAAAAAGATAAGGTTTTTAGGCGATGAAACTCAATTCCTTATTATGGCGATGTCTACGATGGACTACACCCACACCCTTTATAAAAAAGCGATCGCATTATGGGAATGAGATCGCTCTAAAACTTCAGTTAGTAGTGGTGCCTTACATTTAATTAAGACACCCTATAATAAGGGCTTGTGCAGAATTAATTACACGCTACAATGTCATCGTGAGGCTTCCAAAATACTTGCATTTGCTATATTCCGTTTCGCTTCATTAGTATGAAATTGTGCAATTAATTTTGTCTAGCTACTTATCTTCTGTTCTTCTATGGACAGACAGCAAATGGAACACTCTTAGGTTCAGTCTCACCCTTTGATTGCAAAGATGGCCCCTCAATAGTAATTTGAGCTACCGAAGACCCAGACTGGCTTACGCCCGATATAAGGTAACGGTTATTTCCAGGAACTACAGGAGGAACTTGAGTTGCATACATGTTAACCTTCTTCCAACAGACGCCACCAGGTCCGGTAGATTTAGAATACGATTGGACTACGTAACCTTCCTCCAACGATGGTAAGTTCTTCTGATCAAGACATTTGGATTGCCACTCCGAACCTGCGCCTTGCTGGTAGAAGTTATTGCAAAAAAGGACATTTTCCCCTTGGGTTGATGTTGCTTTAGAGAAAACAGTACCGGTTTCAAGAGAAGTAAAATACTGGATAGATGTGCTTAAAGCTGGCGCGCCTGGAGCAAGTCCGGGAGCGGAAAAAAGGATGGCTGCTGAGGCAGACGGAGCCGCAAGCCCAAAGGTAACAGCTACTAGGGCAACGAGAGCAATTAGTTTCTGAAAAACCTGTGTAATTTTCACTACATTCTCCTAAAGAAAAAGTCAAGAACAAAACAACTGTGGAAATTAGACACGTAGTTTCTCTTCCCACATTTATTAGACGTTTCCCGACCCCAATTTGGGAATTTTTCGAGTTACAGGCAAATTTTCTCCCCAAAAATCCCCCCTCAACCCCCAGATTCCTTACCACCTCAAAGTAGCACTATCGCCTGAACATACTCCGTAAGTTCGTTCTGGTTGGGGATAATTTTTGCAATCAATTCCTTTGTTTCCATTGTTAGCAGGAACACCGTCATAAAGCTAATTTTGCAGTCAGTTTCCCAACTATTAATACTAATAACGGTGAAAGCCCGGAACTGGTACAGGCGGAATCACGCCTTTAATATTGGCTTAATGTATAGTCAATACTGTGAATGGTTATTTTTGTCCCAAACGGCGGGTAGGCATTAGGATTTCCCCGCATAAAGATTTCACCAATTCTAGTAGCAGCTTCACGGTAAAAATCTTCTTGATGCTTATTATACCAAGGATCGTCGTGGGGGTTGGGAGTAAGTAAATACTCATGCCTATCTTTGGCAACTCCAAGTCGCCATATTGCAATTCCACGATTTTTACCATAGTCTAGTTCTGCATATTCAAATTTGGTTCCCCCTACCGTTACACTGCCTTTTATTGTGGCCATACATTTATTTCCTTTAGGCTCATCAACTAATTTGTATAAGCAAAATTACCAAAAGTAATAGTTTTTCAGATTTAATTAAGGTTTGGGCATAACTCCCAGGACTTGAAACCATGACCAACATCACCGCCAAACTCCTTGAAGCTGTCTGCGATCTGCTCTTGTGAGTGCGAATCCGAAACTATTTTCGAGGTTGTCCACTCTTCAAGGAGATAGCCAACCTCGAAATAAAGAGCAAAGTTGCTGCAACTCACTGGTCATCCCCCTAGCATCTTGGTGCTGGTGGTGAGTGTTGACAAGCTGACGGGGTGATTCACCAAAAATTTGGCACGCCTGCGTTCCTCCTGCCTGGTATATTAAAATACGACGCTCATTCTTAAATATGCCAATGTCACTAACTTCCGATTTTTTAGCCGATTTCAAAACGTTTATGAGACTTCAAGCCATCTTGATTCCGTCTCAGATTCCAGCACGCAATGGCAATTTCCAATTCATTGCACAGGGACTCCATGCTGCACTTGTTCAAACCGCTGCGGCTGGAACAAATATCCCAGGCTACTATGTGCATCCAGTCGCCAATAACAACAATATTTACGCTTTGCCAACCCAGCAAAAAGGTACGTATTATATGATTACTGATGGTATGAATGGCTGTCAGTTTCTTGCTTATGGACCTGACCGCCAGCATATTACTGTAGAACACAACAACTTCATAAATGACCCCGCGAACTACGATGTTCGTCTAAAGCAAATTCAACAACAGAATCCTAAGTACCTCTTTCATATCAGTGCTGGTTCCAAGGATCAGATCGCTAATGGCATTTACGATCGCGCACATGGAATTAATATTGTTGGAGAATATACCATTATAAATGGGTGGCGCTTTTGGGTGCGCGATCGTGTCGATCAAAATCAAGGGCAAGTCTATGACCCATTTTAGCCGCGAAGATTGATAGCCTAACCCGGTGCTGAACCGGACTCGATTAAGCTTCGATCCACTCTGCTCGATCGTGCCGGTTAGCTTGATTGTTGTGCGACAATGTCCTGTTCCACATACCGTATATTTGGGCTGCTTGACCAAGGATATGCTATACGAAAGCATGGCTAAATTCTGTATCGATGTGTTAGGAAAGCAGATAAGTTCCTATGAAAGCCTGCGCCTTGTTGTGGTTATTTCTTTACAATGACAATTGTTATCGGTTTTACCCCGTCAGGAGAAACAAGGTGAGAATTATCTTTCCAAGTAGTGTGAAAGGTTTTCCCCTTGCTGCTATCAGCAAGATAGTAGATGTGGTAAGTTCCCGTTTCTGTACGTTTTTTGGCGTTTTGATCTGTTGCAAAGACTTCTAGTGTTAGTTGGGATGTATTGTCTGTTGCAATTACAGCCCCTGCATGGTAAGGGTAAACAGTCTTTTCGCTTAACGAAACAATTACATAAGCCTCTCCCTGTACCGGATCAGCTTTCTCATCGGCGTAATTGGGGTATAATCTTTTGTACTCTGTAGTAGCTTGAATATTGTCCGCTTGGGAATTGCCAAAATTTTGGTTTATCCGCTTCACCTTGCTACGAACAGTCCCCGGAATAGAAAGGGGATACTGATTGTTAATCAGATCTTCTGCTGTTTCAAGACAATCTTTAAAGTATTTGTGATCGCTTTTTGCTAAGTAAAAGGTTGTTCGGGTTGGCTTGCCTGGCACACTGAATTTCTTTTGAGTGTTGGCATCAACTGTATGAGCCCTAACAATCGCAGAAGTTTGGCTAGCATATAGCTTGCCATCATCATCAATGACAAAGTTAAATCCATCAGTAAATTCTGGCATATTTTTCTGGCTCCTAGTGCGTATTGGGTACTTTAAAATTGAAAAATGCTGCTAAATATCGGCATCCTGTAAATAAAAGGCGATCGCCCTTCTCCCCACAAAAAAGCGATTGCATCTTCAACAAAGTAAAAAAGGCGATCGCACTCCCCAATCTCCCATAAAAAAGCGATAGCTGTATGCGTTTAGTGAACTCAACGTACTTTCATAAGCCTCGATCGCTCCCAACGTCAAGTTGTCAACTAAGGGATAAAAATTGAAGAGCGATCGCCACTTTTATTTAGGCGATCACTCTTCGGCTTATGGCATTGTGGACATCGCACCGAAAATTGAGAAGGTGCGTTACGAAGAGAGCGATCGCACTGACATTTCTGGCAGTTTAACTAACCACTTGGCATGCTACCCAGTATATTACTCCACGCTCAGGTAGCATATCAAACATAGATCCAAGGGAAAGAGGACTGTCTTCTTTATATTTCGATAAATCAATTATGGGCTTCTCTGTTGAGATTGCACCCACCTTAAAGATGCCAGAATTCCATTTGAGTTCTGGGTAATACCAACATGAATAGTTGTAGGCAGCTTGTCCTTGTGATACCGACTTAACAATCTTACTTTTAACCGATTTCTCATCTCCAGCAAGTAAGTGATTATAAATAGGCCAAGCCGCTTCGTTAGTAAGAATTTCTCCGTCATTAACAAAGAAATTTACGGTGAAACCATCTGGAGGAAAAACTTTGTGCGTAGGTGAAGCCCACCGACCACCATGTCCTGATACGATGTAGTTCATAAAAAATCCTTCGTTGTGGGAAACTCCGTGTCTTTAGACCGGAGAGTAACACGCGGTAGTGGTTTTCACCACCTACCTATGAGCGGGGTGGAGGGGTATGGTTGCCCCTCCTTCGCAGTGCGTAGTATTTTCTAGAATAAGTTGTGTCGGTTAATAATTGCCGTTATCGCCCCCAACGTCAAATGGTCAACTCAGGGATGAAAATTGATAAGCGATCGCCAGTTTTATTTAGGTGATCGCATGTAAAAAAAGCGATCGCCCATCTCCCCACAAAAAAGCGATGCCTCTGGGGGGCGTTGCCATCGCACTTTCTGAATAAAGAAAAGCGATCACTCTCCCGTAAATACATCAAACAAAAAGCGATGTCTACGACGGGCTACGCCTACGCATTACAAGATCCGTAATCGCAATAAAACATAGATTGGGTTAGCAACAGCGTAACCCACCCACTTGAATGATAATGATACGGATGGTGCGTTAACGAAGTGTAACGCACCCTACAAGATCAGGCGATCGCACTGTACCTTATAACCCACATTCCGCAGATATTCGATCGGATTTAATTTCAAAAGAATTCAGAATTCTCAAAACCTCAAATAATTGCTCTGCAATCATTTGAGGCTT
>NZ_JAEQCI010000171.1:0-13216 GCF_020738565.1 Microcoleus sp. PH2017_12_PCY_D_A
CCAAGGACAAGAAAAAGAAGTTTTGGAATGTCCGACAGAACTTTCAGGAGAAGATATTTTGCCCGGTTTCGTGCTAAACTTGCAAGCAGTCTGGGGGTAAGACGATTTGGGCTTTTTGATTTGTGATTTGAGATTGATTTGTGGGATAATAGTTGAGAGATTGGTATCAACAACCAGGCTAAAACCATTTTTATATCTGCTTTCTATCCAAGGCCAGATCCCCCTAAATCCCCCTTAAGAAGGGGGACTTTGAGATATTCCGGTTCCCCCCTTCTTAAGGGGGTTAGGGGGGATCTGGCCTCAATCGTCAAACAGCAGTATTTGACTACATTTGACCTTAAGTTGACACCAATGGGGTTGGGAGATTCCCTACAGTTGCATTATTTTGGAAAAATGGTATAAGTAACTAGACATCATACATCTATCAGCGTTGATTTGCGTTCATCTGCGGTTAAAATAAATATCATGGAAATGAATACAGAAACAACTACGACGACGGGCTTAACAGCCGAACAGCACAAACAAAAAATGCAGCGCCGACAAGAAGTTCAGGCGCAGCGAATTGCTAATGCTGCTGAAGATAAAGGTTTGATAATTGTCAATACGGGTAACGGTAAAGGCAAAACTACGGCGGCTTTGGGAATGGTTTTGCGATCGCTCGGTCACGGCTACCGCGTCGCCATAGTACAATTTATCAAAGGGGCTTGGGAACCCGCAGAGAAAGCCGTTTTTGAACTCTGGGAAAATCAGCTAGAATTTCATGCCATGGGTGAAGGCTTTACTTGGGATACGCAGGATCGCGATCGAGATATCGCAACAGCTCAAAAAGCCTGGGATAAAGCTGTAAGTTTTATCTGCAATCCTGAATTTAAGTTGGTTTTGTTAGATGAAGTCAATATAGCATTAAAGCTGGGTTATTTGCAAGTCGAGCAAGTGCTTGCAGGTTTAGACCAAAAACCCGAAGACTCTCATGTTATTCTAACAGGCCGAGGCGCGCCACCCGAATTAATTGAGCGCGCCGATTTGGTGACTGAAATGACTTTGGTTAAGCATCCATTCCGAGAACAAGGTATTAAGGCTCAAGCTGGTATTGAGTATTAATCTTGATGGTTAGATTTTCAATTTTTTCAAGAATTGCAAATCTTGCCACGCTTGAATGACGTTGCCTTGCATTAAAGCGGCTAAACCGTTTAAAATTCTAATTTCCGGCAGGTTGGGGTTGAGGGCGAGGGCTGGTTTTAAGGCTGTTTCAGCGGCTTTGGGATGCCATCCGTAAATCTGGACGAAGGCGAGATAAGCGTAAGCGTAGGGGTTTTGAGAGTCGAGTTGGGTGACTTTTTCTAAAGCTGCGATCGCACTTTCGACATTCTGCTGCAATACTCTAGAAAATGCCAAAGCATAGGCGAATTCTAGATTGTTCGGTTCCTGCTTCAGTCGATATTCTAACGATTGTTCCGCTTGCAGGGTGTAATCTTGAATTGGATCGTACTGATTGATCCGTCCAATCTGCTCGAAAACTGGTTCTAAACCGGGCAATCCTTTGGGTAAATTAACCGCCATCGCCCGCAATTGAGTTACCAAATCTAACTCCGGCTGCTCCTCGTTCCCAGGCCGATCGTCGGCGATTTTGAACTTTTTCTCATCTTCGTTCTTCGGAACAGCTTGGGAACGGATATTAAGAGGATCTGCATCGATTTTAAGCGTTACCTGCGGCACTTTCATCGGATAAGTTTCGCCGGTTTTGCGATCGAGATAAGTCGCTTGCAGATTGTAACTTCCCGGTGCAATATTAGCAGGAGTTAGCATCGCCGTGCGATCGACAACTCGAAATCCCACAGCAAATTGATCGGCTTCCAGCATCCCCGGATGCAAAGTTGCTTGCCCGATCGCGCGATCGTGTAAAATCCTGAAAGTCTGTCCCGCTGAAATATCGTCAGACTGCTGATTTTGCCACGTTAACAACACTAAACCAGACTGCAACTGCTGCCAAGGCCCAGACCAAATATAAGTCACCGGTAGCGCCACACCGGGAACCGGTTTTGCCAAAACAGTCACTTGCTCTAATTGTACTTGCGATCGCGCTTCAGGCAACGGCTGTATTTCCACCGCGTGCAACTGCTTGCGGTAAAGATTCAAATTAGTATTGTCAGGCAAAACCCAACTTTTTTGCAAGTTAAATTTACCGCCAGTCTCAATCGCCGCCACTGCAGCATTTTGAGCTTTTTTAATCCGTTCCCGAATCGAACCTTGGGGGCCAGTTTTAGTTAAAAACCAAGAAAGCGATCGCACATCTTGCGGCACTTCTTTTAAATTCGTTCCCACCTGCCGCCCGTAAACCTGAAAATTCGCCAAAGCACCGTAATAATTCAAATTGTGCTGGTTAATTTGTGGCGTCGAAGGCAACACGCCCAAAGTCGATTGCAAATAAGGTTCCGTATCAATAATTTCGGCAATTACTTCTCGGTGCGGCCACTCTTTCCCCAAGTAAGGATAGCTGGAATTGCCGGGGCTGACAGCTTGAACAAAGCTATGTCCAAAAGCACCGCCCAGCGGCCACATATGGAACAGCATCGCTAGGATTCCTAAGCCAATTGTTGCCCAGCGAATTTGCTTTTCCCAGCGCTGCGGCCACAGGGTTAAAAAATAGGCTAAAAAGATTGCTAGTATTGGTAAATAAGGTATCACATATCGGTCATCTTTGTTGATATTTAGCGAATTAATTAAATAAGCTCCTATCCAAAATACCGCCAGCCACCGACAGGAGTTAAGGTGCAAGATTGACTGACTATCGGCTCGATTTCGCCAATAATAAAGTATAAATCCGACTAAGGGAATCAGTAACAGAGGCCAAGAAACGTGTTCTGGTAAGTGCTGAATATAGTAAATCCAAGCACCGATTGTATTCAAGCCCGGATCTCCTTCGGCGATCGCAGAATCCAGCGTTGCCCGTTTTCCCCCGGTCAAAATTAACAGCCAATTGGTTTTAGCCCAGGGCCCAAACACCGCCGCCGACAGCAACAAAGCACCAGCTAATTGAGCTAATCTTCCCCAAGCTTTTTGGCGCACTGCACCAACTGCCAACCACAGAATTGGTGTAAACAAAAATAATACTGTAGTGTGTTTAACTAATATTGATAAGCCGAGAGAAATTCCAAAGGCGATCGCCCAAAAGAAAGAAGAGGCGGAGAGGGTATGTAGGGGCGGTGGATGGTGCGTGCCCGCCCCCGAGGGGGAGAATTTATGCTTCTTTTTGGTTCTTTTATCCAACTTCAGTCTATCCGCTACATCCGCTACATCCGCTACATCCGTTACAAAATCCGCTGCCGAACCTTCTTTCCACATTGTCAGACAATAGAAACAAAAAGTAATCGCAGCAGTTAGGGGAAAATCAAGTAAAAATTGCAAGCGGAATCGATAAAGCCCCGGTAATAAAATACAAATTGCAGCAGCCCACAAACCAACTTGTCGATTAAATAATTTGGTGCCCAAACTGTAGACTGAGGCGAGGAGAATTGCACTAAATAATAAATGAACGAGGGTTGCCCGATCGCCCCCTGTACCAAAAATATGCAGAAACGGCACCGTCAAGATGTACGCCAAGGGCGGAATCTTCGTCGAAAGCAGCCAGAAATTTGTCCACCACTCGCCGGAAAACCACTGAGGATCCTGCAACGCCTGCAAGTAATTCAGCGTGCTAGTGAGGTATTCTGCTTGATCCCAGGCGGGTACAGATCGATCGCACGCAAACCAGAGGCGATCGCTAATTGCCCCCAGCAGCCAAATTATGCCTAAAATCAGCATACTTTTGCCCCGGCTGTCTCGATGTTGCAGTGCCATTGCGATTGTTGGAATCTAAGTTGCAGTTTTTAGCTTATATCATGTCCGATCGATTGACCCCAATAAGCAAGGTTTGATCGTTTGGACTTCAGTCCGCTTTATGCTGCGGACTTAAGTCCGCACTGGAAGGTTTGATCGTTTGGACTTCAGTCCGCTTATGCTGCGGACTTAAGTCCGCACTGGAAGGTTTGATCGTTGATCGTTTGGACTTCAGTCCGCTTATGCTGCGGACTGAAGTCCAAACGATCAAACTGGCGCTTTGGGGCGATCGGCTAAAATATCGGGCGATCGACTAAATTAACTTTTTGATGCCTCCGTATCCCCGCTTTTATAAAGTTTTGTAACAAAAATTCCAGATTTGCATAAAAAAATAGAAATTGCGCCGATAGCTTAAATAGAGACAAGGAAATGGCGATCGAAACTAATAGAGTATGTCAATTCAACCAGAAAGCACCGAAACCTTGGTAAGCCGTCTTTTTTTTCAAAATCGACAATCGGTTTGGCGAGACTTGGCAAGAAACAGTCCACAGAAGTCAGAATATCGAGAGCGAAAAAATTAGCTTAACCAAAATTAAAGTAATTATCCCAAGTTCTACTCGCTGCCGATATATAATATGTCGTAACCATATAAATGAATTGGTTTCCAAGTCTATGCTGTAGCATTAGCTGAAAACTTATTCACTGTTTAATTACCACTCAAATCTATTTTAGTTAAGGGTGCGATGCTCGGGAAATGGAAACAGGAAAACCAGGGATAGCTACACACCTACTCCCACAATTTGCCGTTTCAAAAAAATCCAGTGCTAGGGCATTTTTGTTCGATTCCTAAATCAACCTCAGTGCAAATAAAATATGAAATTTCTACCAGAAGATAGGACCTTCAGTTTGTCAATAGGCGAATTACTTGAAGGCGAGCCGCAGGCAGATTGGGCCAGAGAGTCGATCGGGCTTTTAGCCGCACCCACAGCCAGCAACAGCCTAAATCAGCCGAAAACAGCAGAAAAACACATCATCTTCATCGACTCGCGCGTAGAAAACTGGCAACAACTCGCCAGCGGAGTCACAGCAGGAACAGAAGCAATTATCCTCAACCCGACGGGCGACGGAATAACGCAAATCACCCAAACTTTAGCCAAGCGCAGCGGGTTTGACAGCATCCAAATAGTCGCCCACGGCAAAAGAGCCAGCCTGCAACTCGGAGCAGCCAACCTAGACAGCAACAGCATAGAAAACTACAGCAGCCAATTGCAGCAGTGGCAAAAATCTTTAATTAAAAACGGAGACATTCTGCTGGTATCTTGCAGCGCAGCAGCAGGAGAAATCGGCCAGACTTTCGTGCAGCGGCTGCGGGAAATTACGGGTGCAAATATTGCCGCTTCCGCTAATTTGACCGGAAGTGCAGAACTCGGCGGTGACTGGGAATTAGAAGTAGTTGCAGGACAAATCGCAGCCGGTTTAGCATTTCAAAAAGAAGTGCTGGAAACTTACAGTTTTGTCCTCGGTACCTTAATTAACCAAACTTTTAGGAACTCCACAGTCACGGGGCCTTGGATTTACGGAGGACAAAACGGCAGGGTATTTGACCCCAACCCAGGCTTTACGGCCAGCCAGCAAAATATTCCCGGTATCACCGGAGGAAGTTCATCTGGAATACTTGCAGGCTTGGGTGGCGATGTACCGGGTTCTGGGGCCTTGAGATTGACCAGCAACGGTGTGGCACTCCCAGCCTTTGTTCTCTACGACAACGCCATACCCTCCACAGAGGGTCTGAAAATGACCTTCGATTTCTTTGCTTACAACGGCGTTAATGCTGCTGGCGCAGGCCCTTTTATCACCCCACAGCCGGGAGACGGTATTAGCTTCTTCTTGATTGACGGGACAGCCAGCCCGACAGCAGCAGGAGGCTTTGGCGGTTCTCTGGGCTATGCCAACAACGCCACTAGCAACGGATTGGTGGGAGGTTATTTGGGCATTGGATTGGACGAGTATGGGAATTTTTCTGCTAATACCGAAGGGCGTTCTGGGCCAGTTCCACCGAATATTCCCGGTTCTAGTGTCACTGATTACAGACCGGATTCAATTACCCTCAGAGGCAGTCAAGCAGGCGGTTATGCGTTTTTAACAAATGCCATTTCTCCCATCGGCATTGACAACATCCCCAAAAGTATTAACTTTACAGGCCCTTTTGACTTCGACAATAGTGTTACTGTCAGTCGCGATGCAGCAAAAAGAAGCATTCAAATTACCCTAAATCCGCCTAATTCTGCAACGCCAAACCGTCTCACAGTTGCCTTGGATGTGAATAACGACGGTTTGTTCGCGGGCGCGGGCGAAACTTTGATTGACATTCCCAATCTAGCAGTTCTAAACGGAGCGATACCTGCTAATTTCAAATTTGGTTTTGCCAGTTCCACGGGAATTGCTACTAACTTCCACGAAATTCGCAACCTCAAAATTGAGACAGTCAATCCTGTTCCCACCAGTCAAGCTGACGTTGTTACCACCAAAAGCGGCCCATCAATTGTCAAAGCTGGCGGCAGCGTTACCTACACAATTACTACTACCAATCAGGGGCCGCAAGCTGCTCAACAAGTTTTGGTTCAAGACCAAATACCCGACCAATTACTGCCTGCTTTTCCAGCAAATCCCACTGTAATTGCTAGCAGCGGCGGTACTTACTCAAGCACTACGCGGAACGTCACCTGGCCGAAAATTCCCCTTCTCAATCCCGGCCAGTCTGTCACCTACACCCTGACAGTCGCTGCACCTCCAGGTTTAGCTGTAGGCCGCACCTTCAGCAACGCGGCATCCAGCAGTGCAGCCACTTTTGACCCCGACCTTACGAATAACAGCGGTTCAAATGCAGCAAGTGCAGTCAGTACCACAGTTGTTGCGGCTGCGGCCGACCTCCTTACTACCAAAAGCGGCCCGGTTACTGCGACTGCTGGGTCAGCTATTGCTTACACCCTGACTACGGCAAATAACGGGCCAGACTCCGCAGCCAATGTCACGATTACTGACAGCATAGTTCCGGGCTTGACGGGAGTCAGTGCATCCGACGGTGGCGCTTACGATCCGGTTACGGGTATTGTCAGCTTCCCGCCGATCGCATCCCTAGCCGTCAGTACAGTTACCCGTACCGTCAGTTTTGTCGCTCCAGCGACCCTTACAAGCGTCACCAACACGGCTCGGAGCAGCTCGGCAACCCCCGACCCTGTACTCACCAACAACGACGGCAGCAGCACGAATTCTTCTATGACCACGACGATCGCCTCGATCGCAGACCTCGTTACTACCAAAACCGGGCCGACAGCCGCCAATCCAGGCGCTACGCTTAGCTACACAATTACCACAGCCAACAACGGCCCGAGTTCTGCGATCGGCGTGACGATTACTGATAGCATCGTTCCGGGTTTGACGGGAGTTACGGCATCCGATGGCGGCACTTACAACGCAGCTACGGGGATTGTGACTTTTCCGGCGATCGCCCTCAATAACGCTACTACGGTAACAAGGACGATCGGCTTTGTAGCACCTGCGAGCGGCACCATCAGCAGCACAGCAAAAAGCATTTCCGCTACTCCCGACCCCAATATTACAAATAACAGCGGTGCGACTGTGACCACTACGATCGCCCCCAACGCTGATGTTGTCACCCTCAAAACCGCCCCGGCCACTCTCAATCCAGGCCAAATACTCACCTACACAATTACATCCCAAAATAACGGCCCGAATCCCGCAGCCAACCTAGCCATCACCGACAGCCTGATTCCCGGTTTAACTGGAGTCACCGTCTCCGATGGCGGTACTTACAATCCGGCTACAGGCGTTATCAGCTTCCCGGCGATCGCCAGTTTAGCAACCGCTACTAGCGTGACTCGGACGATCGGCTTTGTGCCCCCAGCCACTCTCACTAGCATCACCAACATCGTCCGCAGTACCTCCGATACTCCCGATCCCAACGTGAGTAACAACGATGGCTCGACATCTGCCGCGCCCAACCAGCCGGGAGGCAGAGTCACCACGGTGATTGGCAGTGCAGCGGACGTTTCCACCACCAAGAGCGGCCCCACATCCGCCATTCCGGGGGGGACTGTTACTTATACAATTACGACTGCCAATTTGGGCCCCAGCGCTGCTAGCAATGTGGTGGTGAGTGACAGCATTGTCCCCGGTTTGACGGGAGTTTTGGCTTCCGACGGCGGCAATTACGACCCGATTACAGGGGTGGTGACTTGGACGCCGATCGCCAATTTGGCCAATGGTGCTACCGTAACGCGCACTGTCAGTTTAGTGCCTCCGACGATCGGCAGTATCACCAATACTTCCCGCAGCACCTCAACCACGGGCGATCCGAACCCCAGCAATAATGACGGTTCTGCTGCTAGCGCGATCGTTACAACTGCGATCGTCCCACCGCCAACTCCCACACCAACTCCCACACCAACTCCCACACCAACTCCCACACCAACGCCTTCCGGGACGCCCACGCCGACTCCCCCGCCAACGCCACCGCTACCGCCTGTGGAGACGCCCACGCCGACTCCCCCGACAACGATACCGCCTGTGGGGACTCCTACCCCCACAACGATACCGCCTGTGGGAATTCCTACCCCGACACCGGCGCCGGCACCAACTCCCACGCCACCGCCTGTGAGGACTCCTACCCCAATCGCGCCACCAACTCCCGCGCCGACACCAAACAATCTCAACAACCCGCCGGTAGTAAATGTAGAATTGCCTTTCTTGTTGGTGAGAAACTCATTGCCGTTCCAAATTACTTTGCCGCAAAATACATTTATCGATCGAGATCCCGGAGACACTCTCACCTACAAAGCGACGCAAACCACTGGTTTACCGCTGCCAAGTTGGCTGACATTCGATCCGAATACTCTTACCTTTAGCGGTCAAAATTCTGGACTGCAATTTGTGCCAATTCAATTAACAGCAACAGACAAGGCTGGTGCAACTGCAAACAATTTTATAAATTTGATAACTTTTGCCACTGGTCAAGTGATTGATGGTTACATTGCTGGTGCAACTTTGTTCTTTGATGCCAACAAAAATGGAGTTCTAGATAATAACGAACCGTCTACTATCACAGGTTCGACGGGGGAATACGAACTCAATATTCCCTTCGAGACTTTTGATACGAATAAGAACGGCGAACTCGAACAGTCAGAAGGCAATATTGTTGCTTTTGGTGGCATCGATACAGCAACGGGACTGCCGTTGGAAACGCCTGTTTCTGCGCCGCCGGATTCCACCGTCGTGACTCTGTTAACGAGTTTAATAGTAGATTTAGCCGATCGCGGAATTAATGTCGAGCAAGCCCAATCCCTTGTCAAATCGGCGCTGGGGATTCCGTCTGGCGTTGACATCACCAGCTTAGATCCGATCGAGGCAGTCAACAGCGGGCGATCGGGCGGAGTGGCAGTTTTGAGAGCAATGAGCAAGCTGCAAAACTTCATTACCCAAACCACAAGTTTAATTGATGGAGTCTCAAATGCTGCAAATACCGTCATTGTTAAAAATGTCATCGCAGCAGTTAGCGATCGAATTCAAATTGGCAACAATCTGGATTTTACCAATCCAACACGGTTAAGTGCGATCGTCCAGGAAGCCGTCACTAAAACCAAGCAAATTGACCCCAGTTTAAACATTCAAACAGTCTTAGACATTGCTCCGCAAGCTGTGCAATTGATGGTAGAAGCCAATCAGCGCATAGATACCGCAGCATCTAACAATTCCGGTGCATTGCTAAACACAGCAATTGCCCGCATCCAAAAGGTAGCTTTAGGGGAAACTGCCAAAGACTTCAAAGAAGTTACGGCGGGAAACAAGACAATTGTGGAAGTAGTTGCTGAAAATACAGGCGCTGCTTTAACTTCACAGATTCAAACAGCCACAGTACCCAATGCACCCGCTGTTCCAGTTATCGAGGGCGGTGTGGAAATAATTAGCATTGCGCCCAATCAAATTACGGGTACCAATGGCAATGATGCGATCGCGGGTACTAGCGGCAGCGATACCATCAGCGGCCAGCGGGGAAATGACCAAATCTTAGGTCTTGAAGGTAACGATTGGATTAACGGCAATCAAGACAAAGATACCGTTGACGGAGGAATAGGAGACGACACTATTTATGGAGGCAAAGGAGATGATTCTCTAGTCGGTTTTAACGGCCAAGATGTCCTGTTTGGCAACCGAGGTTCTGATAAGATCGACGGCGACGACGGGAACGATTCTCTCTACGGTGGCAAGGGTAACGATCTCCTGACTGGCGGTTTGGGTAACGATTTACTTGTCGGTCAAATTGGTGAAGATACTCTGACTGGCGGTTTGGGTAACGATGTATTTCTGTTAGCACCCTTCGAGGGGATTGACACGATTCTTGATTTTGAGAAAGGTCAAGATTTAATTGGGTTATCGGGAGGTTTAACCTTCAATGAACTCAGCTTTACTTCTGCCAATAATGCAACTTTGATTAGTGTTACTAGCAGCGGTCAAGTCTTGGCTTCTCTTAAGGGAGTTACACCCAATTGGTTGGGGATTGATGATTTTACCCAGCGTTTAATCTAAATCATCGCAAAAAGGGCGATCGGGTTTACGCGATCGTCCGACAGTGCGATCGTCCGATCGTCCGACAGGGGTTTTTAACCCCTGTCGAGAGAGCGAAAGTCCTCTCAAAGAGGACTCAAGAGGAATAAAATTGAGCGCGCTGGCGATCGGACTACCAGTCGGTTTCAACCGAATTCAGCTATGAGGCAGGGGTTTAAACCCCTGTCGGACGATCGGGCTAAGAGCGAATCTGGCGATCGCCAGTTGCAGCTTTTAGCTTGCAGGTTGGCGCTTTGGGGCGATCGAAAAATTATTTATCAAAAGTGCTTGCTAAATTCTGTATGTGTCTGCTAAGATAGTAAAGGGCGAAAAAACAAGCCGGGATAGCTCAGTTGGTAGAGCAGTGGACTGAAAATCCACGTGTCACGAGTTCAAGTCTCGTTCCTGGCACTCAAACCCCTTGTTTTGCAAGGGGTTTTCTTTTGGGCGGTTTTGCCGATTGCAGCAATTGATGTGCAGTGATTTGCAATTGATGTGCAATTGATGTGCAGACTCTTGAGAGCCTTGAATTGGCACAGCGTGGTGGATTACTGGCACAGCGTGGTGGATTGCGTGGTGGCTGAAAGTATTGGATGTGGTGGATGTGGTGGATGTGGTGGGTATTTTTAAAATAAAGTAAATTTAAAAATATTTGTTAGATTTCAGATTTTAGATTTGAAATTTTAGATTTTTTAGGGCTGTTTACCACCACGCCTTTGTTTGCGGCTCATGTATCCCTTGCGCTGCAAGCTTCCTGAGCTGTGGTGGATTGATTGTCAAAAAAAAAGCCGCAGTAGGAACTGCGGCTTTGGCTTGTGGGCGGTGGGTCACTGCGGCACATCTTCTGTAGCTATCAGACCTGCGTAGTGTTCCCAGATCGTGCGGGGTGAATTACCCACCCAGAGAGCGACTTGCCGCACCTGTACCCCTTTGGCTAGGCAGGTAGATATAAATGTGTGCCGGCAGTTGTAGAGAGGTCGCTGCCTGATACCAAGGATTTCGAGGATTGGTTTCCATTGTCGGTTGGCTAAATTGTGCTCGTCGGCAATTAGCCCTGTTTTGCTGGGGAAAACTAGCGACTCGCTGTCGGCTGCTACTGGCTTGATAGAAGATAAGAGCGATCGCAGTTTTGGGTTGATTGGGAAAATGCGCGATTTGCTTGTTTTGGTGTCTTTCGCTACCCCGTAAACAAACGCCTCGCAAAAAGTTATTTGGGATAGATTTGTGTCGATATGCTTCCACCGGAGGGCAATCGCTTCGCTGGGTCTGCACCCGGTAAGAAATAAAAATTCAATTAATGGGGCCTGGAACTCCTCTGTCTGTCGGAAGGCGTCAATTATACGATCGCGCTCCTCTTCCGTAAATGGCTGGATGTCAGCGGGCGGTTTCCTTGCCTTGATTTTAATTTTTTCAAACGGGTTCGCTTCTATCAACCCAAATTCTGCTGCCCAGGCGCAGCAGGCATTGATCTGCATGAGCGATTTTTTTGCCGATCGGATTGTTGTAATTTCGATTAGCTCTAGTCGGATTTTTGACGCCTGGTTTAGGTCGCCGCAGGTTTTGGCGATGTGACGAGAGACGACCGCAAAATCCTGTTTGATTGTGGTCGCCGCTAGATGCTGGGCTTTGTGAGCCGTGTATTTTTCCCAGAGGTCGCCCAAGGTGAGCGCGTACTTTGTTTTTGGTTTTGGCAGACTTGCGGTGGGTTGGTATTTTTGAAGCGAAACATCAAACTTATCGAAGGCGATATCGGCGGCGATCGCCCTTTGCCTTCTCCTCTGCCGCCGATCGATTGATCGGTGTATCGGGCAAGCCTAGGTAAAGATATTTTTGCCGCCCTCCGAACAGGTGGCGGGGTAGTCGCAGCCTGAGCATTCCTCTAAGCTCGCAAGTGACTACAGAACCTTTCTGATTTCTAGTAGTCATAATTGAGTTCCCCTTGGTCTGTATCAAAGATTGCCAGCAGCTTGCGCCGCTCCTCAGGGGTTAGAAGCGCCTTGGCCACCCACCGAACCTCCTCCCTTGTCCACCTTCCTCGTAGGGCCTCTAAATCCTTGCGGCATTTAGCGGAAGCGATCGCCTTTTTTAGTTGGTTCTTGCAGGCTAGGGCTTTATTTCGCCTGGTCTCCAGAGAGTCGGCTTTTGCACTGAGAAAAGTTTCCCAAGTCGGGCCGGGAGTTGGTGTCGCGGTCTGTACTGGCTTGGGTATCGGGGCAGGGCGAACGCATCTAAATTTAATGTTAACAGAATATGGTATATTGGAGAAGAATTATTGAGTAACCACAAAACATTTAATTAGGGTTCACCTGTATGAAACTCAAACCTAAAATTACCATTGCCGACCATTTTTATGATTGAGAAGACCCAAGAGTCGAGCGGACGAGACATCATCAATTAATTGATATTATCACCCTCTCAATTTGTGCCGTGATTTGCGGTGCTGATACATGGATATCGAAAGTTACGGTCGAGCTAAATACGAAGGGTTAAAAAAAAATTAGAATTGCCGAAGGGCATACCGACCCATGACACAATTGCACGAGTATTTTCTCGCCTCAATTCGGAACAATTTCAGAAATGTTTTTTAAGTTGGATTCAATCTATTAGCTGCTTAAATTCAGGAGAAGTAATTGCACTTGATGGAAAAACTCTTCGCCATTCTTACGATGGAAGAGGAAACAAAAAAGCAATTCATATGGTCAGTGCTTGGGCGACCAGTCAAAGATTAGTTTTAGGACAAGTTAAAGTTGACAAAAAATCGAATGAGATCGCGGCTATT
>NZ_JAEQCI010000172.1:0-9234 GCF_020738565.1 Microcoleus sp. PH2017_12_PCY_D_A
CAATTCCTTCCCAAGGAGCTTTAGTATCGCCATGAGTTAAACTGGCATTCGTGTGATCAGGAGTGTACCAAGTCTTAGTAACATCAGCAATATTATTTTCAGTCAAATCACCTAAGCGACGGTAAATTGTTTCGCCATTCTCCGAAGGAAACTGACTTTCATTGAGATTAGCAGTTCCCGCATACCAAGCCAAAGCAGCCCGATGGTCGGTCATTAGGAAGAGTAAACTCCTCAGAAGAACCAGCCTTACTACCTCCATTCCAAGTCCAGGTACTATTCTTCCATTGAGCAGTCAGGATACGATTCCGATTGTAATCTTGTCTGGCTCACGATCTGCTATTATTAATATGTAAATATCTTCAGAAAAAGGTTATGAATAACGAAGAATATCTCGAATGGGAAGAAGAAGCCGAAGAAGTTATTCCGCTTCTATCTCTCAACAACCATCACCCAGAGATGGCTGGTAGGGAGGTGGTCGATTTATATAAAGATGGATGGAGAGACTATTCCTCGATCAATTTAGAAGGAACTCTCATCGAGCATGAATACCTAATTGAGATCGACCTAAGTGGCTCTGATTTACACTCAAGTATTTTGAAGGGGTGCGATCTGAGCGGTGCTAATTTGAGTAACGCGAATCTTGAAAATGCTCACTTGAGTAGCGTTTGTTTAGTAGGGGCAAATCTTAGCAATGCAAATCTGGCTAATGTTAATTTATGGAATGCTGACCTGAGCGATGCTAATTTGGAAAATGCTAACTTAAACAATGCAAACCTGTCTAATACCAACTTAATTGGCACAAATTTTAGCGCTGCTAAATGGGAGAATATTAACACTGACGCTGCGTTATTTTGTCATACTATTATGCCAGATGGTAGCCATAAAAGCGATCCAGTTAGAGTCATGGAAACTCAGGAATTGCTTCGGCGCTACGCTGCTGGAGAAAGAAGGTTTGAGGGCATAGTTTTATATCGGGCTGACCTTAGAGGTGTCGATTTACATAACATAATTATGCCTAATGCTCACTTAGCTGATGCTAACTTAAGCGGTGCCAATTTGAAAGAGTCCTGCTTGACGAGAGTTAATTTTAGGGGGGCAAATTTGAGCGGTGTTAATCTGTGCATTGCTAACTTGAGAGGAGCAAATTTAAGCTACACCAATTTGAAAAATGCCAACTTATATGCAGAAATGTATGGTGTAGATTTTACAGAAGCCAACCTGAGTGGGGCTGAGCTTCTGTTCGTGGAATCTGCATTTTTTCGTAACACTACCTTGCCCAACGGAGAAGTTGTTATTGGTCCTAGTGAATATGCTTCTAATTGGAAAAGGTAGGGTTCTATTAGACATCTACAAAAAAGCCTGGGTCGAACAGGCATCCTGCCTGTTCCACACTGATTATTGGAGATGTCTACTTGCCATGAATTTGATTTCTATAAATCATGAAAGTGGCAAGTTTATATTTCGCTTGAGAACATCTCGAATATCTCCAGGAATATTTGAAAACAGGTTAACATTTTTACCTTTAAGTAAGTTTTCAAGTTCTTCGATACTAACTAACCAAGTGTTCGGAGATCGCCATTCAGTCACATTTTTGATTGGAGATAAAACTCGATTTAATTGCAGCTGCTCTCCAATTTCATAAAATGGGTGGACTATTCCTTGCTCCCCAGCATTATCCCAGTCTAGGGCTGATGGTTCGGCTCTGTTAGGTGTAAGAAACGTGTAAATTTTGGTGTCGTGATTAACATCTGGTATCCCTTGACTAGGATGCTCTAGAACCAGATTTGTTTTCCATGTCCAGGTAGGAATGTTAATTCCTTGTTGTTGAAAAGCCTCAGAATTGGTAAACCCTTGATACCTAGAATCGTTGGGGAGAGCATTACTCTTTTTCTGTGGTTCCCAATTTGTGCCATAGCTACCCGCAACAACGTAAACTTGCTTACTATTTTCAGCCATACCTGTTACTAACTGTTCTATATTGTACCACGCAGAGGCTTCTGCGGGATTATTAGGACTGCTAAAAAACAGATTATTGTCAGCGTTTTGCGGGATTAAGTTGGTTCCCAAAAAAGTGGCTAGGTTGTCTTTGGGATGTCTTGTCCGATCTCCTGAAGGAATTATATGTCCTTTGTTAAAGCCAAGACTGGCCCCGTTATTATTTTCATAACTGCTACCACTAATTTGAGGCCAGCCATTAGGTAATGTAGGATCGGCGATGAACTCATCAGCTTGGCGTTTTCCACCAATCCATGATTTATTTACCTGCCAACTTACCCAGTTGGGGGTTTTAGTTGTGCGATTGTAAGATACTGCGTACTGAGGCTTCTCCAGTAGCAAGTTTGCGCGATAGAGGTTATTTTGTGGTTCTTCAGGACTGTACCTAGCTTCAGATGGATTGCCAAATTTAAGGTGATTACTCTTAAAGAAAACATCATCTAAATAAACTCTGGTGTTTCCCTCAACTTCAAACCTCAATTTAACGCTCTGACCTCGAAACTTATCTAGCTGATTGCTTCCAACATGAAATGTTTCAAACCCTCCTCTGCCAAAACCAATTTTGTCAATATCGCTTGCGTATGTCTTTAGTTCATCTCCTGTTGTTGCTGCCAGATCTATCTCTTTGAGAAGATGAGTACCACTGCCAATTATTGGTCGCCCTTGCGGGTCGGTATTTAGTTTAGTTTCCAACAAGACTTTAAGCTTTCCTTTCCCAAACGGTGCGTGGAGATTAAATCGCAAATCTCCCCATTCTGGCATCACAAAATAGTTGTGTACGATTTGTTTTGTCCCACCATCTCCCATTCTCAGGGCAAAATTAGGTCGATCTACATCGTAGCTTATGGCATCTAAGTAACCGGTACTTATTAAGTCTTTTAAGTTTTCTAAGCCTGGTATTGCCCTATTCTTTGCAACTTCTTCTCCGATAGTGTACCAATCGACTAAGTGGGATTGTAAAACATCCTCAGATGAACCATTAAATAAAGACCAACCTGGGATAGTATGATCCGACTTTCTAAAAGCAATCGCATCAAAATTCCCGTTAAACAAAGTCGGAACCGCATAGTCCCCCCGCATCCGAGTTCCGAAGGACTTAGTGATATCTGTGTAGGTATTATCCTCGTAAACAGCAGCCCGATTATTGTTCAGGTAATTCTCAAAAATACCTAACTCATTTTTACCTTTCTTGCCCCCAAAATCGTAGGGACGCAGTTGAGAACCTCCCCCTAAAACCGAATGAAACCAACCCGTACCGATTCCTTCCCAAGGTGCGTTAGTATCGCCATTACCGCCAGTAAAATTAGCATTGGTATGGTCGGGGGTATACCAAGTCTTAGTCGCATCGGTGATATTATTTGCTGACAAATCTCCCAAGCGGCGGTAAATTCGATCGCCATTTTCTGATGGCAACCGACTTTCATTGAGATTAGCCGTTCCCGCATACCAAGCCCCTGCCGCCCGATGGGAAGCACCGGCCCCGTTATCCGTAAAACCAGCCAGATTGTTAAGCGAAACATTCCAATCTGACTTCCAATTCGTTCCAGAAAGTACCCGCCCGTTAAGAGTATTCCCGATACCATTAGTTTGGTAGTAATTGTCAGCATAGGTGACATTATTCCATACTCTGATTTCCGGGTCGAGAATGTTACGGTAAGTTCCTTCTAAAGAAATAGACTTGTAATTGTAAGGGTCAACAGTCGTCACCTGCAAATCGCGATTTGCAGGACTCGTACCGCCAGCATTAGGGAAAAATGTACCCAAACGTTGAACGATTTCGCTGTTAACTACAGCCCCCTGCCCGAAACCAACAAAATGTAACGGTGAATTGAAAACACCGCCCTGAGTGCGAATCTGATGGCCTCGCTCGTCATAAAGCTGACCTGCATTTCCTACTCCACCACCGTAGTTTCGATCCAACCGTACCAGCGATGTAAATAAAGCATCGGCCCCCGCTTCAGCAAAGCCAGTGTTGTAAAGTTTGTGGGGTTCCTTATTCCCTATCCAGTCTGCCAGCAGCACCAATGGCTTGTTATAACCGGGAAGTTGACTGTTGTTATACACCCAGTTATTGCCGTTATAAGTACCAAACCGCCATGTACCAGTTGGAGAGTCATACTTCATAACCGAGCCGCCAGCTTCTTGAATGTGTTTGGCTATTGCATTAAGTTTGCCATCAATAAGTTTGCTGCGTTCGGGATTTCCTGGTTCGATACCCCGCGTTAAAATAGTAACGCTGCTGAAGTTATTCGCACCAGCTATCGGAGCGGAAAGTAAGGTTTTAAAATCGCCTTTTTCAGTTGTCTTTTCCCCTTTATCCGTCACTGCTTCCACAGCCCAGTGATATTTCTGATCGGCAGTCAATATGCGGTTATTAGGAAGTGTAAACTCCTCAGGAGAACCCGCTTGACTGACACCATTCCAAGTCCAATTACCGTTGTTCCATCGAGCAGTCAGAACTCGATTTGGATTGTAATCCTGCCCAGCAGTCGGATTTTCTAAACCCGACCATCGATCGCCCGGTAACAAACCCTCACCCTTGGGAAACACGCTGACATAAAGATTGACCTCATCGATATCTGTAGCGGCATTAAGATCGGGAATACCGCACTCTTCATCCCCCCCCTTAATATTCCAGCTAAATTTAGGATTGAGAGGCTTGCTGTCACTCGAACTATCGCCAATAGGCCCGGTTAATTCCACCCAGTTTTGATTGGCAGCGATCGTGCATCCCTTTGTTACCAAGAATCGGTCGCAAGAGCAATCGGCTGCGATACAATATCATACATATAGAGCAAGCGTTCTTGAAGGTAAATATTTTCACAGAAAAGTTATGAACAATGAAGAAGATTTCGAGTGGGAAGAAGAAACCGAAGAATTTATTCTGCTTCCGTCTCTCAACGAGCATCACCCAGAGATGCAAGGTTGGGATGCAATCGCTCTCTACAAAGATGGATGGAGAGACTTTTCCGGGATGAATTTAGAAGGAATTGTTATCCAAGGTAAATACTTGATTGAGAGCGACTTAAATGGCTCCGCTCGCCAAGCATCAAAATAAACTTCATTAGAAGAACTAGACCTACTGCCGCGATTCTAATCTAAATACCGCTTTTTCACGCTGAGCCTGTCCTAGAAAATTTTTTGGAAGACTTCAGTTGAAGCAATATACAAGACTGAGCTATGTTAGTTTAAGTGATATTGACCTCAGTTGATAGCGTAATAAATGAATTAGGGAGAAAAGTTATGGATGCTAAGGAGTTGCTCCGAAGATACGCCGCTGGAGAGAAGGATTTTACTAATGTTGACTTGGCAAGTGCCAATCTAGAAAGGGCCAAGCTAAGATCCGCAAACCTAAGTAATGCTAATTTGGCAGGAGCCAACCTAAGCAATGCCAACCTTACAAGCGTTAATCTAGCTAATGCTAACTTGACAGAAACAAACTTAACAAACACTATTCTAGAGGGTATTGATCTAAGTAACGCTAACTTGACAAAAGCCGATCTCAGTGGTGCTATGGTTGCGGGTTGCCTAGATCGCGCCGATTTAACTGAAGCTAACCTCAGCCAAGCCCAAATGTTTGAAACCAATTTAAATGGTACTACTTTGAGAGCAGCCAACCTGAGCGGTGCGTATTTCAGCCAATGTACCGCTGAGATTACTCTCAATTTAAGTCAGGCAAACCTTAAGGAAGCAGTCTTGTCTGAATTTTACCTGCCTGATGCTGACTTGAGTGGAGCCGACCTCAGCGGTGCTTGGCTGGAAGGTACTAGCTTAAGCGATGCTAACTTGAGTAATGTCAACTTCAGTGGTGCCAACCTAATTCGTGCTGACCTCAGTGGTGCCAACCTGCGCGGTACCAACCTGCGCGGTGCGCTTTACAGCTCAGAAACTGGTTTTTCTGATGAAATTGACCTTTCTTGTGCTATTTTAATTGCGCCAGGAGTAAACTTGAGCCATGTTGATTTACATGGAGTTCGGTTAACCTGTCTTGACCTGAGCCGCGTTAACCTGAGTGATGCAAATTTAAGAGGGGCTGACCTGCACGGGACAAACCTGAGAAATGCCGACCTGAGAAATACTGACCTGAGAGATGCTAACCTGAAGGACGCTAACCTCAATGAGGCAATTTTTGGCAATACCATAATGCCAGATGGAAGTGTTAGAAATTAGCCATTATCACTGATGGCAGTGCTGCCAGCCATTAGCTGTTAATCTGAACTTCCCACACGAGGGGAAGTTCAAATTAATCTCTTAATACTCCCACACTTTAGCTAGCGGATACCATTTATAGGCTGGTCTCCTGTAAATGTAAATTGTTGAGTTTTGAGACTGCGTTTAACGTCTTCAGGAACATTCGATAGCAAATCATAATTCATGCCAGCTCCAGCCAAGTTGCGTTCAATGGTTGCAATATCAACTATATAGTTTGTCCACTTAGGCCTCCCTGGTCCATCTGGGACTGTACTATTGGGAAAATCAACAGCGATAATTTGCGTGTTCGCGTTAATATCTGCTAGTCTCTGGCCTGGTCGATCTAAAACTACCATGATCTTCCATACTCGGTCAGGGATATTGACATCAAAGGTTGTGCCATCATCACGGGTTCGGGTAAAAGTCCCCTGAGAGCCATAACTACCAGCGATGATGTAAAGTTCTTTATCTTTATCTTGCACAATGTCTCTACCGAACTTTTCGACATTTGCCCAAACCCCACTATTGTTACTCGAGTGCTGTGGAATCATGTTTGTCATGAAGAAAGTAGAATCCATATCCTTAAGGTTCCTATTGCGGTCTGCGTTAGGGGTTAAGTGTCCCCGTCTCCAAATGCCAGGAAAAGAAGCGTCGGGAACTCTATCCCAATTAGCAGGTAGGGTATCATCTTTATGAAATGTATCTTTCCGACCGCTAGCAATCCATGTGTTATTGAGTTGCCAACTTGCCCAATTAGGAGTTTTATTCCCATCGTTGTAAGACAAAGTCTACTGTGGCCTCTCTATGAGAAAATTTTGGGGATTAGGGTTGGAGTCTCTGGTAAACCTAGCTTCATCAGGGTTTCCAAGTAAGAGATGCTTGCTTTTAAAAAAAACATCATCCAGATAGACTTCGGTATTTCCTGTAATTTCAAACCGGAGTTTCGCTGATTTGCCACGCAGTGCATCTGGCACATCCAAATTGAACGTCTCAAAACCTTGCGTTCCGTAACCTATTTGATTAAATTCAAAACCAGACTGAGTGGGATTGCTGCCTCCAACCAGCTCAACCCCATATCTCAATTCAACACCTGTGGCATTTTGAGATTTGATTGCGCTTAAATATTGCCAATTATCGCCTGGTTCACTCCCTTTTATGGAAACCTTAACCTCACCACCGTTGGGATTGAGAGTATGAAGGTCAAATCGCAATACTCCCCAATCAGGTACAACAAAGGGGTTATGTAAAATTTCAGTAAGCCCACCAGTGCCTCCCAGTTTGAGGGCATAATTGGGTTGAGTACGGTCAGTCCTCAGTTTTTCTAGGTGTTCGTACAAGCTGGGATTGTCTGTCTGGGATATCTGGTTTACATCAATCAAATAATTTTGTGATGCGTCCTTATTGATGCCATTTTCGCGATTGTAGAAAGACCAACCGGGAATGGATTGCGAACCAATTCCAGCAGCGATCGCATCAAAATTTCCATTAAACAAGGTCGGAACCGCATAGTCCCCCCGCAGCCTTGCTGTGTAGGTATTATTCTCGTAAACTGAAACCCGATTATTTGTCAGGTAAGCTTCAAAATCACCCAACTCACTTTGACCTTTCTTGCCACCATCAAAATAAGGTCTTAACTCAAAACCTCCCCCTAAAATAGAGTGGAACCAACCAGTACCAATCCCTTCCCAAGGAGCCCGAGCGTTGCCGTGAGAAAAATTAGCGTTTATGTGGTCGGGAGTGTACCAAGTTTCCGCCGCATCGGTGATATTATTTGGCTCCAAATCGCCCAACCGGCGGTAAATTGTTTCGCCATTCTCCTCCGGAAGTTTGCTGCCCGAAAGGTTCGCAGTTCCCGCATACCAGGTCAAAGCATCCCGATGGGAAGCACCTTGCCCATTATCCGGTTCAAATCCAGCTCGATTTCCCAAGGAAACATTCCAATCCGCTTTCCAATTAGTTCCCAAAAGTTCTCTCCCGTTAAGAGTGTTACCGCTACCATTTTTTTGGTAGTAATTGTCAGCATAAGTAACATTATTCCACACCCGTATTTCCGGGTCGAGAATGTTACGGTAAGGCCCAGAAAAAGAATTATCATCGTAATCGTAAGGGTCAACAGTCGTCATTTGAAGGTCGCGGTTATCCTTGCTAGTTCCCCCAGCAAGTGGGAAAAACGTACCCAAACGCTGAACGATTTCGCTATTAACAACTGCCCCCTGACCGAAACCAACAAAATGTAACGGCGAGTTGAAAACACTTCCTTGAGTGCGGATTAACTTACCCGTACTGTCATAAAGACCGATCGGGCTGCCGACAGAACCGCCTTTTTCCAAATCCAGTTGTACCAGCGAGGCAAATAAAGAATCGGCCGCCGCCTCAGCAAACCCTGAATTATAAAGTTGTTTCGGTTCGATTTCTCCCAGCCAATCTGCCAGCAGCACTAAGGGCTTGCCCGTTGAGGGAGATGGGGCCGCACTATTAAATTCCCAATCGTTTCCTTGGGGACTAACTGACTGCCACTTATTTGTTGCGGCGTTGTATTTCTTAACGGCACCGCCTGCATCGTAAATGTGCTTGGCAACTCCGTTAATTTGGTTGTCAATTAGTCGGTTGTGTTCCGTTTTAACTTTACCTTCAGGCTCCAAACCTCGCGTTAACACCGTAACGCTGCTGAAAGTATTGCCACCATCCATCGGAGCCGGCAGTAAAGTCTTAAACTTGTCGGTAACAACTTTTTTATCCCCTTTATTCGTCACAGCTTCCACAGCCCAATGATATTCCTGGCCGGCCGTCAACATTCGGTCATTAGAAAGAGTAAACTCCTCAGGAGAACCCGCTTGACTGACACCATTCCAAGTCCAATTACCGTTGTTCCATCGAGCAGTCAAAACCCGATTTGGATTGTAATCCTGCCCGGCAGTCGGATTCTCTAAACCCGACCATCGATCGCCCGGCAACAAGCCCTTCCCTTGCGGAAAAACGCTTACATAAAGATTGACCTTATCGACATCAGTATCAGGCTTAAAACCAGGAAGACCGCAGGGTTCATTC
>NZ_JAEQCI010000173.1:0-9171 GCF_020738565.1 Microcoleus sp. PH2017_12_PCY_D_A
AATGTCTTTGTCTCCACATAAACTACCTAATTATCAACAAGGCATAAGAGCTAGGAGGCTTATTCTATCAGCGTTATAGGCGACTTGTCACCCCGACAGTGCTTAAATATAAGCCAATACGGTTCACTTAAGATCGATCCCCCCTAACCCCCCTTAATAAGGGGGGGATAAGAAAGCTCTGAAAGTCCCCCGACAATAATCAGGGGGATGCGAGGGGGATCTCCGGGGCATAAATAGTCTTAAGTAAACCGTATTGAAATATAAGCGATCGATTGCTTATTCTGACTTGACCCTTGACTTGTTCTCTCTTCCTGATGACTAATGACCTCTTACAAAACTCTTTTTAATAAAATTTAAGGACGGGATCTCCGGCCCATCCCACAAGAAAAAAAATTGTGGGATGGGCCGGAGATCCCGTCCTAGTTATTTTTGCAATAAATCTAATAACTAATGACCAATGACCTGTTTGACCAATGACCTGTTTGACCTGTTTGACCAATGACTAATGACTAATACCCAATGACCTGTTTGGCCAATGCCCAATGACTAATGACTAATGACTAATTCCCCTCAGTATCTTTGGGAGGTACGGGATCGTAACCCCCTGGATGAAAAGGATGACAGCGCAAAATCCGCTTAACTGCCATTGAGCCGCCGCGGGCAGCCCCAAATCTTTCTATGGCTTCGATCGCGTATTGCGAACAAGTGGGCTGAAATCTACAGGCGTTAGGCAAATAAGGAGAAATCCCCATTTTGTAGCCTCGAATTAATCCGATCAGCAATACTTTCACAATCTTGACCTCAGCGTTTGATTAAATTAATTGCAAAATCTTGTCCCATACCGCTGAAAGCTAGGTTAATCCACAGCATCCCCAAAGGTTCCAACAATCTGGCTTGTTTGAGCGCCCCTGCATCTACAACTTCAAATCCAATATCTTCCGCAAGATTGGTGACAATTTTCTTCGCATCTGCATTGTCTCCGCAAATAAAAGCAGTTGCTGTTTGCGAACCGAACTGCAAATTTTCAAAACAGCTCGCACCAATGTTATTAAAAGCTTTTACAACTTGCGATCCGATCGCCCATTTGGCAATTTCTTCGGCTGCGGAGGTAGTGTGTCCGATTGTCAGTCCAGCAGCAAGTCCAGCAGGTGTCATCTCGATCGGGTTAGTAGCGTCAATTATAATTTTGCCAGTCAAATCTCCCGCAGCGGCGATCGCCTCTTGGGTGCCATTCCAAGGCGTAGCTAAGATCGAAACTTGACCGTGACTTGCAGCTTCCCCAACGCTAGCCGCTCGTGCATTTCCTCCTGTAGCTTCTACAGCAGACTGCACTTTTGCACTCTGCGGATCTCTGACGCCAAATACAATGGAGTGACCTTTTGCTGTTAAAATGCGTCCGAGAGTTCCGCCAACATTTCCCGCGCCAATTATACCTATTTTCATTTTTACCTCTTGGATAGCTAAAACACAATTTGAGGAGACAATATGGTACTTGTTTCGGAGTTTGCTACTTGACCGATACCTAAAAAATTACCATCAGGGTCATAAACTTGCAAGGGATAGGGAGATTCGGGTATTAAGTTTTCGGGGGGATTGTTGCTACTTTTCTCGGCTTCTATCGCCGTTTCGGGAATCGGGAGGCGCTGTCCTTGAAACCAGCGTTTGGTATATTCAGGAGAAAGGACGATCGCGCCTAAGTGTCCCAAAACCGCCGATGGCAAAATCGGGCTGAATGTATTCTCCTGCACTTGCAGTTCTAATTCTGCAAAACTGAGGCTTTGGTCGATCGAGAAACCGCTGCTTTCGGTGCGAGTCAAATTCGCCAAAGTACCGCCGGCATTCAAGAGTGCGCCCAAGTCCCGGGCGATCGCCCGAATGTAAGTACCCGCCCCGCAGGCGATCGACAAATCCAATTCGGGAAAATCCCCGGGCCGCCAATCCAAGATATCCAGCCGAAAAACCTCGACATTCCTAGCAGCAACTTCCACAGTTTGGCCTTTTCTAGCTAACTCGTAAAGCCGTTTTCCTCCCACCTGAACCGCACTAAAACTCGGCGGAAATTGCTGGATTTTGCCGATAAAATTCGGCAGTCCAGCTTGCACTTGTGCCAAACTCAACTCCGGCACCAGTTGAGAATGCAGAATTTCTCCTTCTAAATCGTCCGTAGCGGTAGTTAAGCCAAATCGAATCGTACCTCGGTAAGCTTTGTGGTGTTGGAGGAATTGCAGCAGTCTGGTTGCTCTACCGAGGGCGATCGGCAAAACGCCAGTCACAGCCGGATCGAGGGTTCCTCCGTGTCCGACTCGTTTGAGTTTCAATATTCGGCGCACTCGCCCCACGCAGTCGTGAGATGTCATGCCCGCAGGTTTGTTGAGATTGAGAAAACCGTCAATAGTCATTAGTCAGAAGGAAGAAGGAAGAAGGAAGAAGGAAGAAGGAAGAGGGAAGAAGGAAGAAGGAAGAGGGAAGAAGGAAGAAGGAAGAAGGAAGAGGGAAGAAGGAAGAGGGAAGAAGGAAGAAGGAAGAGGGAAGTTCGGCAACTGATTTGGTAACGGATGTAACGGATGTAACGGATTGAAAAGTCAAGGAATTAGGGAAGAACGAAGAGGGCTATAAAGGCTTTGCTTAGGATGAAAACAGGGAAAAGGGAAGAGGAGAGTAACTGGTTTACTTGATACAATGAATAACGAAATTACTGGTTTAATGGCATAGAAGAAATAAGAAAAAATGAAATTATTTCAAATTACTTCGTTACTTGCAAACCTTGGATATTTTGAGTGAAAAAAATCAACATTCAACAACTTACAACTAACAAGTAGCCGCCAGCCCAATTACCAATTCCCAATTACCCAATCCCAATTACCCATTCCCAATTAAAAAATAAAGTCCGTCCGAGAGATAGTAACTCCCAATACAGTAGCCAGAGTTTCCTTGGTACTTGTAAGCTGAACAATTGTACTCGGCACGGTTCCGGTCCCAGCAGAAATGGTGAGTTCGGCAAAGGTAAGGCCGGCATTCAAACGAATTTTATCCGTACCAACAGTAAAATCTGTAATTACATCCGCATCTGCCAAACGCCCGATCGAAAAAGTATCATTTCCAGCGCCACCAGTTAAAGTATCTCTGCCGCGATCGCCCGATAAACAATCATCGCCGGCGCCACCAACCAGCGAGTCATCGCCGGCACCGCCAAAAAACGTATCATTGCCCGCGCCACCCAACAAAGTATCGCTGTCTTGGTTGCCAAACAGCAAATCATTGCCATCATCCCCGCTTACCGAGTCAGCACCTTTCCCCCCGTAGAAAGTATCGTCGCCCGCGCCGCCCAAAACGCTGTCGCGCCCTGCACCGCCAAACAGCAAATCATTACCAGCGTCGCCCAGGATTGAGTCGTCGCCGTCGCCGCCGTAGAGGCTATCGTTTCCCCCCAAACCTAAAATGCTGTCCGGGCCTCCCAAACCGAAAATCAAGTCAGCGCCGGCAGTACCGCTGAGGGAGTCAGGGCCGCTGGTACCATTGCGAGCGGTAGCAGAGCCTCCGGGCCTAGTACCCGCGCTGGTTGGAGTTGGGGTTGTGATTACGATCTTAACTGGTACTGCTGATGGCATGGTTTTGAAGACTGGTAGAAATTTGCCATTCTAACTTAGCGTAAAAGCGTAAGTTACAGAAAGTGCCGCGAACACCAGGTGTCTTCTGGGAGGGGAAGCGGTAAAAATTCTGTTAGCAGCCTTGCTTGTTTGAGGATAAATTCAAGCAGCGTTTGCCAGCAAGCAATTCTGCATTTAAATTGCATATTTGGGGCGGCGTCTGAGCAACGGCTCACTCATGGTTGGATTATTTCCTGATGTCCAATTTCAGGGGAGAATCTCAGTTTTGCAAAAAACATTTTTATTATAGTGCTGTCCCCCCTCGCGTATCGTATTAATACGCGAGGGGGGACAGCACTATTAAATGCTAAACTGAGATGCTCCCAATTCATTGCTGAGCGAGCCGATCGCCTTTGACGAAGTAAATCTGCCCATCAATAGTTACGATCCTATAGTTTGGCAGTTGGTTCAATACATAAAATGTAGGTATAACCGTAAAATTATTCTTAAAAATTACAGTTACAGTAAAATTAAATATATGCAACAAGTAGACTATAGCTTTTAAGAAATAAATGAAAGGCGCGAAAGAATTATTCCTCACCAGCTTGACTGCTATTACTTTGAGTTGGGGATCTGTCACCGTCATTCAGGAGATGCCAGGGGCGATCGCCCAGACAAAGGTTCCGATGAGACTTCAACACGGAGAAGGAACCTATACGCTTACGGTGTCAGAAACGGAGACCACAAAATCTGCCTTTGGGGGTCAATTGCGCCTCTATGACGTGCATATTGCTAAGATGTTTGAGGTGACCTATGCTGATTGTCAGGAGATACCAGGGGCTGGCTTTAGAGATTGGGAGTACAGGGCCGGAAATGGCAGAATTAGCATGGGGACATTCAGAATTACCTGTCAGTTAGCTAGCGATACTGCGAATACCTACGGCTTAGGCAAACCAGAGCGCAGTGCGATCGAATATTCTCAGGAAGAAGCAGGGCTGCCAATATCCAGAACTCGTTCTATCCCTATTTTGGACATTACTGGTAATAAAGTCGATCGCTGGATGAATTTTGTACAGGGTTTTCGACCAATATAAATACAACTTCTAGGAGGGTATAAAAATGACAACCCTATCTAAGGAACAAACAGCGATTATCCGTACAGAAAGAGGACTGACGATCGCAGATAAGTGCATCACTATCTACGACATCATGGACTATGTGACGGCTCAATTGGAACGAAAATACCAAGTGGGAAAATGTTCGAGGTTTAGGCAAAGCTGTTAAAGTGCCAGAAGCGTTAAGGCAACAGTTAGGAATACAGTAGAAACATTTGTCAAGGCTTTGCGTGCGCTTTTTTGAAGTAGCCCGCACTTCCCCAACAAGCAAACCCATAGAAAATTATATCCATCCCATCAGCGTTTATCCGTGTTTATTCGCTGACATCTGCAGTCAAAAATTCCAAACCAACCAACCTGCTTCCCCAATCCTAGGATACCGAAACAACCGGAAACAATAGCAAACGAAGATAAAGTTTTGTGTCTGGCGGGCATCTTACCCGCCCTGCAAAGGCCGATATATCACCTTCGATTCAAGCAGTGACAGGACATTTGGGCGACGATCGCAATAATTCCAAAGCCTGCTGTCTTACCCTACCTTCCATCACCTCTTTTTGCAAAGTAATAAAAGCCTCAAAATCTTCTAAACCGTACTTAGTCATCTGCAACTGCTGTCGCAACAGTTCCTCGGCCTCAACCGTTAAATAACCCGTTTCCAAAGCTTTTCGGACAATTGTACTGATTAAACTCATAGCAATTTCACCCTGAAGACACGCACATTATAAACAATGGAGTTTTATCACTAGACTAACTCTACATTTAGTTTGTTTCATAATGACCTTGAAATAGGGTTAAATCTACCTTAAGGCGTAGTTGAGCATGGTATCTTTTGATACACCAAATTCTATGAACTTTAACTTGAGACGGCGATGAAATAAGTATATTTACTTCGTGTCTAACAACAGTCGCCATTCTCTGACACCAAAAGGAGGAACCAGCAATCCAGTTTCTTTTTCACCTTTCACGGGCAAACTCAACTTTAAAGGTTGATTGCTTTCCAGTTGTGTAATTATTGATTTAAAATCATATTCTCCGACGTTAACCGGCAAATCCGACTCGCTCCAAATATCCTTGGCTTTACCAATTTCGCGATCGCCCGCAGCAACAGTTAGCGCTACAGGATGCTGCAATTCTGTGCCGGGAAATCCTACTAATCTCAGGTTAAAGGAGTTTACCAATCCCGACTGTACTCGCTTATACAAAACAACTTGCCACGCTTTATCATCAGTGTCGCGCAGGCTTTGTACTGAGCGAAACATTACTCTGTCTGCTTTTTCTGGATATTTATGAATTGAGGCGAAGGCGGGCGGACTGATAGCTAAGATTAGATACAAGCACAAGCTAATGATAGTTAAAGTTTTACGCGAAAAATTATGTTTTTTCAACTTCCAATACCTCTCCTTTATTTCCAATCGGTTTCGGCTTGGGATAGCACGTAGGCGGAAACATCGATAATTTGTTGTTCGGACAAACGATCTTTGTAACCGGGCATGATACCTTTACCGTTGGTTACTAAATTTGAAATATTGGCAATCGAGTCCATCTTATATTTTTTTAAGGCTTTTTGTTTCAAGTTTTTGCCGCGCCTGATAATGTTGCTACCGTTGATGTGACAGCCTGCACAGTTGGTGGTGAAGACTTCGGCGGCGGTTGCGGTTGCGGGAGTTGTCGCTGTATCTGCGATCGCACTTTGGGAATTAGTGGCGATTTCTGCAAATGCCAGTGTCAGTAGTAATAGGATGAGGGTGAGGATTTTTTTTAAGTTATTTAGCGAAATCATTTATTTGCAGATTGAAAAATTGTGCTGCATTTGATGATAGCACTAAATACAGATTTATGGTTAATATCAAATCCGGGTTCCCGAGCTCTTTTATTCTTCAGTCGGCGCAGGCAGACTTTGTTTGTATAGCAGCGATTTCAATCGCCGAGTGATACAGCATATTTCACATCAACGATTCATTCTTCCCAGTCGAAGGTGCGGGAAACTGCTTTTTTCCAAAAGCGGTATTTTTGCTCGCGAAGTGCGATCGGCATTTGCGGTTCCCAAATACAATCCACCGCCCAATTATCCCGCAATTCGGCTAGTTTGCTCCAAAAACCCACCGCCAAACCAGCCGCATAAGCCGCCCCGAGTGCAGTAGTTTCCGCTACCGCAGGCCGCACCACAGGCACTCCCAAAACATCGCTCTGAAACTGCATTAGCGTGTGATTTCCCACCATCCCACCGTCTACTTTTAAAGACAAAAGCTGCACCGCCGAATCCTGATTCATCGCATCCAATACTTCCCGTGTTTGCCAAGCTGTCGCTTCCAATACTGCGCGGGCAATGTGTGCCTTAGTCGCGTAGCGAGTTAAACCTGCAATTACTCCCCGGGCGCTGTCTTGCCAATAAGGTGCGTAGAGTCCAGAAAAGGCAGGGACAATGTAAACTCCTGCGCTATCTTCGACTGTATTTGCTAATGTTTCTACTTCCGCAGATGTGTTGATGATGCCCAGGTTGTCGCGCAGCCACTGCACTAATGCTCCGGCGATCGCAATTGAGCCTTCGAGAGCATACACAGCGGGCGATTCTCCCATCTTGTAGGCGACTGTTGTCAGCAACCCGCTTTTTGAAGGGACGATCGCCTCACCAGTATTCAGCAGCATAAAACAGCCCGTACCGTAGGTATTTTTCGCCTCCCCAACATTGAAACAAGTTTGCCCGACAAGAGCCGCCTGCTGATCTCCCAAAGCAGCAGCAATTGGAACACCATCTAACAATCCTTTCGCAGTGCCAAAAACGTGACTTGAAGGGCGAATTTCTGGCAGCATCCGGCGGGGAATTCCCATGATTTCCAAAGTTTCGGCATCCCAATCGAGGGTTTGCAAATTCATCAGCATCGTGCGGCTGGCGTTGGTAACATCGGTAACGTGCGCGCCGCCTGTGAGGTGCCAAATTAGAAAAGAATCGACATTGCCAAAAATCGCATCGCCTCGATTTGCAGCTTCCCGCAATCCTGCAATATTGTCCAGCATCCACTTAATTTTCGGCCCGCTGAAATAAGTTGTTAGCGGCAAACCGCAGCGCTCTCGAAATCGATCTTTGCCGTCAACTTCTGCTAAGCTAGTACAAATTTGGTGAGTGCGGGTATCTTGCCACACAATCGCATTCCCGTAGGATTTTCCCGTGTTTTTGTCCCAAACAATTGCAGTCTCGCGCTGGTTGGTAATGCCGAGAGCCGCAATATCTTTCACATCGATATTGCCGATTTCGAGCGCATTTTTAATCACGCTTTGAGTGCGCTGCCAAATTTCCTCGGGATTGTGTTCCACCCATCCCGGTTGTGGATAAATCTGCTGGTGTTCTTGTTGGTTGCTGCAAATTATCTGTCCCAGGCGATCGAATATGATAAATCTGGTGCTGGTGGTTCCTTGATCTATTGCAGCTACGTATTTTTTTGTCAAGTGTTTAAAACCTTTTTAAGTAGAAGGAAGTTCGGCAACGGATTTTGTAACGGATGTAACGGATGTAATGAATAAGGAAGAAGGAAGAAGAAGAAGAAGAAGAAGAAGAAGAAGAAGGCTCTTCGGCTTCGCGAGCGGGTAAAAAGAAGAAAGAAGAAGGAAGAAGAAAGACATACACAGCAAGTTTGAGCGCGAGCCTTCTTTTACGTTTAATTAAGTGGATTTACTTATGGTTCGAGTCTGTAACATCTATGATAATATGTCAAAGTCCAATTTATCTAAAAATTTTTAGTTTAGGGAAGTCCAAAATTTGAAACTGGCAGAATTACTCAGGCTCGATCGCACAATTAAGGTTATCGGCTTTGACGACGCACCCTTTTCTCGTAGCAGCGGCCGCCCAGTATCGATCGCCGGAGTAGTCTGCGGGGGGACTAGATTTGAAGGAATGGTCTGGGGACAAGTCCTCCCGGACGGATTAGACGCCACTGAGGCGATTTGTCAGCTACTGCTCGGAGGCAAATTTTTGCCGCAATTGCATCTGGTTTTGCTTGACGGAATTGCTTTCGGCGGTTTCAATATTATTGACCTTCCTGAGTTAGCATCGCGGCTGCAAATTCCGTGCGTTGCTGTCATGCGCCACCAACCAGATTTAGCTGCTATTGAAAAAGCCCTCGGCCATGTACCTGACTCGGAATACCGTTTAGAATTGTTGCACCGCGCTGGGAAAATTTACGCTTTTGAACCTTTCTTTTTTCAAGTGTGCGGCGAACAACCGGAAGTAATTGCGCTGGTACTCCAGCGTTTGACTGATACTGGTAAGGTTCCTGAAGCTTTGCGTTTGGCTCATTTGATTGGTGCGGCTGTTATTACTGGTGTTAGTGGTAGTTCTGCTTGAATTTATTATTTGTAACTTAATTTGCCACCATCAAAAAGGTTCGTAGTGAGGACTTTAGTCCGCATCCTTTCTTAGAGGACTAAAGTCCTTACTACGAACCAATTGGGATAGGGGATTTTAGTTTTCTTTG
>NZ_JAEQCI010000173.1:9309-17708 GCF_020738565.1 Microcoleus sp. PH2017_12_PCY_D_A
GAAATTAGAGGACTAAAGTCCTTACAAAAAGGTTCGTAGTGAGGACTTTAGTCCGCATCCTTTCTTAGAGGACTAAAGTCCTTACTACGAACCAATTGGATAGGGATTTAAGATTACTTAGCTTCCGACAATCTCGCCCTGGATTTCACCAAATTCGATTTTAGTTCCCAAGGCTAAAGTTAGGGTACTTTCCGGTTCAACCATTTTCATGTCGCCTTGACTGTCTGTGGCCCACCAAGAACGATCGCCCAAATTGGTCAATCCCAAGGATAGCTCGTTTGGCGATCGAGAATTCACCACCGCTACCGCACCGTTAGACGCCGCAGCAGTCAAACTCGGGATGTCAGAGGTGAATAGCTGAGTGCCCGCAGTCAGAGGGATAACTCGACTTCCCAATTTCAGCAAAAATTGACGGCTGGTAAAAGCATTGGCCGGGGATGCTTGTGATAAAATAGTCGGCGTAACCCGAGCAGAATTAGGAGCGGGCAAATCAGAGTTTCCCACTGTAACTGTACAGTTGCCGATTCTCTTTAACAATTTGACCCGCTTCCAATTGAAACCGCATCGCTAAAGGCGAAACATGAGGAATGTAGATAATAGACTTATTTTCATCGCTACCAAAAGTTATCGGTTCCGCCCCAATAGTCAGAGTGCGATTGGTGCCGGTATCGTAACTAATTACCAGCCAAGCTTTGTTAAACAAAGTTTCGGCCACAACTAGCATAATTCCAATCCAAAAGCCGATCGCAGCACAGCCAGCTAAACGGCCCGCCGTACCCGACAAAGTATAAGCAAACAGAATAAATAAACAACCGCCCAAAACGCCTCCCACACCGCCGCCACCCGCGCCGCGCAGCATTCCTAAATTGGGAATTCGTTTAGAAAGTCCAAGTCCTAACAAACCGCCAGCTATTCCCCAGCAAATCACTGGCAATATTTCGTTTTCGCCGTCGCCAATCCCGCTAAAAATACCTTCAGCGATTGCTCCAGAAATTGCCCCCGAGATGACACCAAACAATCCGCCATTTTTAAAAGATTGTTTGATTTGTGGCTTGCCTTTGATATAGTAATAATAGCCGAACATAATAGCAGTAGCAATGCCGCCGCCTACCAATCCAAACCAGCGACTTGTGGACAATACACTGTCAAAAACAGATGTTGAATCGTTGAGATGGTGCATGAAAGGTTCAGTGATGAGATTGCCGGCGAAACCGCCGACAGCACCGCTAATCCCAAACTGCAAAGCTTTTTTTAGGGCTGATAGATTTCTTTTCACGGCGCACCTGGTTACAAAGTGAGAGTCGATCGATTTTGGATTTGGGATTTTAGATTTTAGATTGATTCCACAGATGAGTCTGGAAAATAGCACCTCGATCTAAAATTTTGGTCGCTCGGCGTCCGAGTGTGGGAAACTTTTATCCGTTGTTGGACGAGAGTCAAATTTAGCTACAAGCTTAAAAGTCCCCATTTCCGATCCGCACCTGTCTCTCCCCTGTCTCCCGCACCTCTGTTTGACAGAGAAGTTTTTTAGCCTCGCGCCGTCGCCCTAGGGACACAGATCTGAAAACTCGATGGCTGTAACGTTTGCTGGTATAGACTTTGAGCGATTTTTTAACCTTGAATTTTTAACAAATTAGACGCCGCGGAGGGCCCAAAAATGAAAAGGAATGTTACAAACTATTACGGTAACACTCAGAATGTGAACATAATGCCTCAAAATACTTGCGAGAGGTAGTTGCATCAGAGAAGCAATATTCTGACCAACTGCCGGAGGGTCACTCGATCGCCACTCAAGGATCTGCTGCAATCTCGATCGTAGATTAAAGATCGCATCAATCATTTGTGGTATTCTAAGCGACAGGCTCAGTGCGGCCACAAAAAAACGCACCGGCGTAAAGAACGAGCGCCGTCAAACAGCGAAGGCAGACACCCGGTAACAACTTCAACAGTTGCAGGCTGTGGAAAGTCCACCCTTCCCCGTCAAAGCTCCAGCCACCAGCGAAGCGAAAGGTACGGGATGAAAGCGCCCGCCGTCGCTAGTTCAACGCGGAGCAGTTCGCAATTGCAAAATATCCAGCGGGTACACACAAGATGAGTATCGTCACCAAATCAATCGTCAACGCAGACGCTGAAGCTCGTTACCTGAGCCCAGGCGAATTAGACCGGATCAAGAGCTTCGTCACCTCTGGTGAACGCCGCGTCCGCATCGCCCAAATTTTGAGCGAATCCCGCGAACGCATCGTCAAGACAGCAGGCGACCAACTTTTCCAAAAGCGCCCTGATGTTGTTTCTCCCGGCGGCAACGCTTACGGCGAAGAAATGACCGCAACTTGCTTGCGCGACTTGGACTACTACCTGCGTTTGATCACCTACGGAATCGTAGCTGGCGACATTACTCCGATCGAAGAAATCGGTATTGTCGGCGTCCGCGAAATGTACAACTCTCTCGGAACCCCGATTGCAGCCGTCGCCGAAGGTGTGCGCGCTATGAAGAATGCAGCTTCTGCGCTGCTGTCTGGAGAAGATGCTTCCGAAGCTTCCTCTTACTTCGACTACGTTATCGGTGCGATGCAGTAAAGAATTTAGGTTTTTGATTATAGATTTTTGATTGCACGATCGAGGGTTACTGATAAGGAGCCAAAAGCTTTTGCAGATAATCAACTACTTGTAAATCTCAAATCCCCAATCCCAAATCTAAAATTCTAGCTCCAAAATTGGACTGACTCAGCCACTTTCAAGGAAACAAGACAACCATGCAAGACGCAATTACCGCCGTAATCAATACCTCTGACGTTCAAGGTAAGTACCTGGACAGCAGCGCATTAGACAAGCTCAAGAACTACTTCGCTTCTGGTGAACTGCGCGTCCGCGCCGCTACCTCCATCAGCGCCAATGCAGCCACAATCGTCAAAGAAGCAGTTGCTAAGTCTCTGTTGTACTCTGACGTAACTCGTCCCGGCGGCAATATGTACACCACTCGTCGTTATGCAGCTTGCATCCGCGACTTGGACTACTACCTCCGCTACGCCACCTACGCCATGCTGGCTGGCGACCCTTCCATCCTTGACGAGCGCGTGCTCAACGGTTTGAAAGAAACCTACAACTCCTTGGGCGTGCCCATCGGTTCTACCGTACAAGCAATCCAAGCAATGAAAGAAGTCACCGCCGGTTTGGTCGGTTCTGACGCTGGTAAAGAAATGGGCGTCTATTTCGACTACATCTGCTCTGGCTTGAGCTAAATCTAAGGAAGAAGGAAGTTCGGCAACGGATTCTGTAACGGATGTAACGGATGTAACGGATGTAAGGGATTTCACTCCGATGGAAGTCGGAAGAAGGAAGTTCGGCAACGGATTCTGTAACGGATGTAACGGATTTCAGTCCGATAGAAGTCGGAAGAAAGAAGAAGGAAGAAGGAAAAAGATTTATTTCTTGCCTCTTTTAACTTTTAACTTTTAACTTTGGACTTGTTACCTTTAGCTTTGAAAGAAGTCAGGGAAGTTGAGAGTGATTGCTAGACCGTCAAAGGCCAGTCGAGAAAGCCCGACGAGTTTTAACGAGCTAGTTTTGACTCCTAACTCCCTGACTTCAATCTTTTTAAAATCCATCTAAAAATCTGTAAACCTACTCAGGAGTTTGTTTCCCATGAGAATGTTTAAAGTGACTGCTTGCGTCCCCAGCCAAACTCGCATCCGCACTCAGCGCGAATTGCAAAATACCTATTTTACTAAGCTGGTTCCCTATGACAACTGGTTCCGGGAACAGCAAAGAATTATGAAAATGGGCGGCAGAATTATTAAAGTGCAACTGGCTACGGGTAAGCCCGGAGCTAATACTGGCTTACTTTAAAATCCGAGAATGGATTGATAGAGGGCAAGAGGTCGATCGCGACCTCTTTTTTTGTTTGCTATGATTGTATAGCCGAAGGAAGTTCGGCAACGGATTTTTTAACGGATTTAACGGATGTCACGGATTAAGGCAAGTTCGGCAACGGATTCGCTTGCGCGAGATGTCTGTAATTCTTAAACTAATGACTGATGACTGATGACTGATGACTAATGACTAATGACTAATGACTAATGACTAATGACTAATGACTAATGACTAATGACCTTCGACGCTTTATTCCATTTTTTGACCCCAGCGCTTCGCAATGGGCCGCTGAGGCCCGGTGGCTCAGGTGGTTGACTTTTTTGTGGCTGTTTGTAGGGCTGACAGCTTTGTTTTCGGCTTCCTATCCCATTGCCAATTCTGAATTGGGAGACGGCCTTTACTATTTTAAGCGGCAACTAATCGCAGTGGCGATCGGGCTGGCGGGCTTTAACTTAATGGTTTACTCCCCCCTGCGTTACCTGATGAAAACAGCTCAGTTGGGAATTCTGGTGCTGCTGGGAGTGCTCTGGTTGACCTTAATTCCGGGAGTGGGAACCACTGTCAACGGCGCAACTCGCTGGATATCTTTGGGCCCGGTGCCGATTATTCAACCTTCTGAGTTGATTAAACCGTTTTTCGTTCTGCAAAGCGCCCGCATTTTTGGCAACTGGCCTCGATTGACGAATAAAGTTCGGTTTACTTGGCTGTTAATTTTCGGTGCGATGCTGTTGGGCATTTTGTTGCAGCCGAATTTGAGTACCACGGCTTTGTGCGGGATGACTTTGTGGTTGGTGGCTTTGGCGGCGGGCTTGCCTTATTTGCAGTTGGGTGCAACGGCTATGGGGGGAATGCTGTTGGCGGTTTTAAGTATTAGTTTTAAGGAATATCAGCGCCGCCGGATTATGTCTTTTCTCAATCCTTGGGCTGATGCGATGCAGGATGGTTATCAGTTGGTTCAAAGTCTGCTGGCTGTGGGTTCTGGCGGGATTTGGGGCGTTGGTTTGGGGATGTCTCAGCAAAAGTTATTTTATTTGCCGATTCAGTACAGCGATTTTATTTTTGCTGTGTTTGCTGAGGAGTTTGGTTTGGTGGGTGGTTTCTCGCTGTTGCTGATGTTGGCGGCTTACGCTACGGTGGCTTTGAGGGTGGCGATGCGGGCCCGGAATGCTGAGTCTCAGTTGGTGGCGATTGGGGTGATGGTGGTGATGGTGGGACAGTCGCTGCTGAATATTGGGGTGGCGACGGGGGTTTTGCCGACTACGGGTTTGCCGCTGCCGTTTTTTAGTTATGGCGGTTCTTCGATGGTGGCGAGTTTGTTGTTGTCGGGGTTGCTGATTCGGGTGGCTAGGGAGAGTTCTGAGGCTGAGGTGGTTTCTCTGGATGGACGCCGGGGACAGCCGGGAAAGCCTAATGCGCGATCGACCAACGGGAATACACAAACCGAGTAATTTGTCAAGTTATTTCCGCTAAAACAAGCCCATGAATAAGACGGTATAGACGCGGTTTCAACCGCCGTTTTATCTATTGCCGCCCATCACCCTTATTTGGCGGTTCTTCTGGTTGTTCTTGAGGCTTAGCTGTGATGTCAATTAATTCTTTTTTTTCTGGTTGGGGTGTTTCTGAAGTTGAGTTAGCCATGGAGTTTTCCCCTAAATAGATGCACCGCTTAATTATATCTTTCTAAATGCTAAAGGTATTCCTGTAGATAGGGGAATGAAAATTAAGATTGACAATTCTCATGCAGTGGGATTTGAGCTTTAATATTAGACAGGGTTATGTAGATGCAAATTCCTGTCGGTTCTAGACTGCTTGAGGGTTGCAGCCAAACAAGTCGGAGGTGGAGGCAAAAACATCTTTTTTAAGTATTAAATGCCGATCGCCCTCTCGACTGATTAACCCTTGCTGCTGCAATTTTCCCAACATTCGCGTAACAGTAACGCGAGTCGTGCATATAGTGTTAGCAATATCTTGATGCGTCAAACGGATGCTCAAACGAGTTCCTTCAACCACAGGCTGACCGAAGTCCTGTTGCAATAATAGCAGAAGTTGATACAAACGGTCTTCTACTCGGCGCTGTCCGGCGATCGCCAAAATTGATTCCATTTGCCGCAGCCGCCGCACCATTTGAGGCAGCAACTCGTGAGCCAATTGAGGAGAAGCTTCGATTTCCACCATAGAATACCACATCAAATATACGTCTGATGTCGCCGTAGCTCGGTAAGTCTGCAAGGAAGTCAACCACAAACCGAAACACATCGAAGGCCCCACCCAACCCAAAAGTCCTTCTTCTCCGGTGGGATAAAGGGTACTCAGTTGTGCTAAACCTTGACAGACGCGCCAAAGGCCTTGGGACATTAAAGGAATGGTTTCGCCCTTTGCATAAAAATGCAAGTTTCGAGTTGCTCCTGTGTTATGCTGTACTTCCGCTAAAAGTGCTTTCGATGTTGGTGGCATATCCGTTATTTCCAGGTAAAAAACATTAGTGTGAGACCTAGCGATCTCACTCTAACCGACCCAGGTAAAGGTTAGGCGATGGTTAGGTTAGCCGGAGTATAAGCTTTATCTACATTCAAATTCTGTATCAACAATTACTCAAGCTATGAGTGTGACATTGCTCGGAGTATCGTCGGAATATGTAATTTAAATGTTCAATAGCTTAAATTTTAAACATCAGTTAAATGCGGAATTTGTCTCACATACTCTTAAACTTTTAAAGTGATTCATTGAGGGATTTATTTCAATACAGTTGACTTAATAACAATCTGACTGGCCAAAAATGCCTGTATTGCCTATAAAATTGTGAGATGAAATTGGTCAAAAAGCGTTAAGTCAACCGTATTGCATTACTCACAAGTTAAGCTAAAAGCACTGTTTTCAATGAGTAATCTTACTCATTTCTTTTACAGAGATACCAATTAAAATATGACTCCATTTGTTCCTTTATTATTGAAAAAAAATTGTTCGGGACTTCTTTGAGTTCCAGGGAAAGGAGAAATAATTAGCCTGATCTGAGGTTTTCGTTGTCGCTTAACAATCCCTAAATCTTGATTTTTATCGTCAGCAAAATACTTAACTTTCGTCAGAAGCTAATCCTTTTTGATAGGCAACAGAAAAATGATAGATTCCCCGATAAATCATTTCTAATGAAACACGTTCAATTGGCACTCCTAATTCATCTGCAACGGCATCCCCTAAGTCTACCAACACCGCATAAAATAGCCAGGTAGCCCAGATTTGGATCTGAATTCCGTTGACAGAACCTGTCCATAAATAACTTAAATTTAGGAGTCTATTTACTATACAAAAAGCCTTTCAATTCGCCAGCGTCTTTGATATAAATATGCCACTACATAGGGGGGCAATATTTCGGGCTATCGGACACTCGTCAGATAAGAACGCCAGCTATTTTTCGAGAAAATTTGTACTAATATTATAGTCAAACTTGGTGTCTTTTTTGTCCCTGCACCTATCTGAATTATCTGGTATTTAATATCATAAGTATTGGTTAATACCCGCTTTAATTGATAAGATGCACCTTTCTTAATTCGAGTAATAAATCAAATTTTTTGCTCAATTAATTTTGACCAAAAAGCGAAGTGATAGAAGCCTCTATCGAGTAACAGTCAAGTTTTTGGCTTGACTGTTTGTAGTAAATTTTTCTCGCAATGAGTATCTGCTTGTTTCGGATTTGTCCAAAACCAAATTTCTTCGGGAAGATGAGTTACTAGGTCTATAATTACTCCGATTTTTCCGGATAATTGACCGATTGGAACATCTGATAAACTTTCTAGTTTACGAAATAATGCTTCTAATGTTGAGCCATCTGCTATCCAGATATTTTCAAATCTTTTTAAGGCAAATTGTACGCTATCTGGTAATGGTCTCGATTTTCTCATCAACCATTTTTCTCGAAAATGAGGTAGTAATTCTTTAAATACTTTTTCAAACAAAATAGCTCGAAAAGTTAAAAATCTCAGTGATAATGCCTTAGAGGCTAATTTCTTGTGGCTGACACCATAAAAAGCCTTCTCTCTTTAATAATCTGGTTAATTCTGTTACTCCTGCTACGTCTCGCCATAATAAACTTAATACGGAGGCCATCATTAACGGTAGTGTTAGAATTCTATCTCTTAAATTTAGTTGGCGATAAAAAGTTTTTTGGGCCGCCATTGCTGGAATTAATAAATCTTCCAGGTAATTCGCTACCGCTTCGTTTTCTACTTGAGGACGATTTTTTTTCTTTGCACGATCTCGGTTGATTCGTTTTTTGCTACTCATAAACTGGTTCAATTATGGCTCAACTGCTTGCCCGGTCAAGGTTTCATCCTATTTTACCTCTGGCAAGTCTACCCCCTTGACAATTTGCACTTTTTCTTAACTTGTCACAAATGACCGTATTGGGATTTATTCAGTAGACATCTCCAAAAACCGTTAAAGCCTTTGTGTAACGCCGGCTGTAGGACGTAAATGCAATCATCATAATTTAGCGACTCTGTACGCTCTAATAAGGCTTTGAGATATTTATTGTT
>NZ_JAEQCI010000174.1:0-8888 GCF_020738565.1 Microcoleus sp. PH2017_12_PCY_D_A
GGTTGAAAAAAAATGTCAATCAAATGCTAAAACTTCGTTGTGCTTACCTCAACGACCTCTTGGCTATTTGAGGCTTTTGCAAAACCGGGATGCTCCCCTCTAAGTCTTGCACCGAGTTATGAGCCTGCCACATTTTGCCGTACAATTCACTTGTTTGCAACAGTTCGGAATGGCGACCTCGATCGACTATCGTACCTTTATTTAATACAATAATCTGGTCAGATTCGGTAATAGTTGATAGTCGGTGAGCTATGACAATTAAAGTTTTATTTTGGATTAAACTACCGATCGCCTCTTGAATTTTTGCTTCATTTTCGGGGTCTAGAAAAGCTGTAGCTTCATCCAATATCACAATTAGAGCATTTTTCAAGATAGCGCGCGCGATCGCAATTCGCTGTTTTTGTCCGCCGCTTAGTTTAGCCCCTCGCGCCCCCGCAACAGTTTGATAACCTTGCGGTAAAGCCTCAACAAATTCGTGAACGCGAGCCATTTTTGCTGCTGCAATAACTTCTGCATCGCTGGCATTTGGATTGCCCAAACGAATGTTTTCCAATACAGTATCTTGAAACAAAAATACATCCTGAAACACGAATGCTATTTGCGACATTAACGTTTCAAACGACATATCCCTAACGCTGACACCGCCAATCAAAATTTCGCCGCTGCTTGCATCCCAAAAGCGGGGAATCAGCCGCGCGACAGTTGTTTTTCCGGCCCCAGAAGGTCCGACAAAAGCAGTGACAGTTCCTTGTTTTGCGGTAAAACTGATGTCTCGAAGTACCTGTTTTTCGTTGTAGCTAAAAGTAACATTGCGAAACTCAATACTAGAATTTGTTGGCTGGCGATCGCACTCTGATACCGACAACACTTGCTCGTTGAAAATTACTTCAATGCGCTTCATGCCCTCAAACATATAATATCCGTCTGAGAGAATTGACATCAGTTTAGACAGCGGTGCATTGAAACTCAAACCTAAAACCAAAAACAAAATTAAGGTTGACATATCGATGCTGCCAGAAAGATAAAGCCAAGTTCCTACTGGTAAAATGGTAACGATATTAGCCGTGATACCGACAAAAAATACTGATAAACCGGGTAAGGATTTCCAAACCCATTCTTGGTAAATTTTGTGATAGCGATTGACTGCATTTTCGTATTTTTCGTAGGACGTTGCTGTTTGCCCGAATGCCTTAACTACTTTCATTCCCCGCACGTATTCAACGATCGTGCTATTCATGTCTTCCAGGGAATCGTGAAACGGTTTGTAAAGGGGTTTCACAGCAGCTTGAACTGACCAAGCTTGACCTGCAAGGGCGATCGGAAAAACAGCAAGTGTTGCTAGAGTCATCCGCCAGTCAACAGTAAATAGATAAATGGTTGTCAGCAAAACTAATGTTGTGACAGATACGAAATCTGGTAAAATATGACCTAAAGCCTCTTCAAGATTTTCAGCATCGTCTGCCATGATCTTTTTAATTTGACCGATCGAGTTTTGATTGAAGTAACCCAAGGGAACCCGATTTAACTTTTGGGCGATCGCCAATCGCACGTCGCAGATTATCGCATTAGCTGCACGGTGAGAAATGGATATTGCTAGACTCTTACACAAATACTTGAAAAAAATGGCAGCCACACTAACAGCAGCCAATATCCAAATATAATTTTGGTCAATGGGCGGATTGAGTAACTCGATCGCCATCAAATAAATTATGACAAACGGTACTAGCCCCAGCAATGTAGCGATCGCAGCTAAACTAATTGAGAGACAAAGTGGCAACAGTCGCTGCTTCGCCAAATCTAATAAGATACTTTGCTTCGTTTCCGAATTCTGTAAATTCATGATTCACAACTCACTAATTATTTGCCTTGCGCTAACGGATTGAGTTTGGTTTCAACAACCAGACAGCCATTGCGAATGTAAGGAATCCAAGAAAGCAAGCGCACCATCAAAGGCCAACGTTCCGGGTACGATCTAAAAAAAGAGCGAACATTTACCAGCGACAATCCCAAAGCTTCAACATCTCGTTCATCTTTGGCATACCACTCGATCGGTGCTCCCAGTTGAGCCAATTTACTGCCAGTTTTTTTACTAGAGTTTCCTACTACATCCATTACCAAAGTTGCACCGGGAAACTTGCGGCGCATCTCGTTAATTAACTGCTGCAACTCGTTAATTTCAAAGTACATCAGCAATCCTTCAGCGATGAACAAAATGCTTTCAGGTTCCCTTTTGGGTAGTCCGTCCATCCAATCAAAATCCATCACCGAACTGCGGATAAATTGATGTTCGTTTGTCTCAGTGTCTAACTGTTGCCGAATTTCAGTCACGACGGGAAGATCGAGATCGATCCAGATCGATCGCCCCTTTCCCACGCGATGATAGCGACTCGATAAACCAGCACCAAATTCGACGATTAACGGATATCTAAAATTAGCAATATGGCGTTCGGTAACTTCATCAAATAGTTTGGCACGCACGGCCCAAGCAATTTGAGATACTGGATTGTAAAAATCCTCTAATTCCTTATCCCAAGGCAAAGATTTAATCCATGCAGCAGCGCGTTCGTCTTGGAATAAACCGTTGGGGCGATCGTGTTCGTCCGCACGCCCTCGCAGAGTTAAAATCATTGTGCGCGGTACGCCGCTTAACTGAACGTTTGACTGAGACATAATAAATCAATCTCCTGTTTGTTGATTGACCGATCTAAAGGTTTGTAGTGCGGACTTCAGTCCGTAAAATCCAGAGAATGCGTGCGATCTATTCCCCCTAAAAAAAGGTTTGTAGTGCGGACTTTAGTCCGTAAAATCTAGAGTAAGTGTGCGAGCGATTCCTCAATAAAAACGGTTTGTAGTGCGGACTTCAGTCCGTAAAATACTGAGAGTGCGATCGATTCCCAATAAAAACGGTTTGTAGTACGGACTAAAGCCCGTAAAATCCTGATGGCTAAACTCTGTATTACTAACATCTGGCACCAGTGTTATTTGGGGATTTTTCGTGGGTGGGGGCGGGTTTATTTAACCTGTCTGCGACCTTTAAGGCTGTTGGCGAACCCGCCCCTACAGGTTTATTAGACATCTCCTAAAAAGATTTTGGTGGTCTTGCCACATCCGGACAAAAAGCTAATTTTGGGAGATGTCTATTGAAAATTGTGCAAGATTTCAGCATTACGAACTCGATCGCCTGTTAGCCGGCCTGCGGACTATCGAAATGGTTACTTTTTGTGTTGTTCACGATCTGTTCCTCTTAGCTGTGCTAGTTGTTAAGTTGGTTGATGGTATCTGGGATAAGACTTACGCTCAAAACCGATCGTTTGTGTGCGGACTCCCCGCAGCAGATTCAAAGGACTGAAGTCCTCACTACAAACCTGATGACTAAAATTTCGTTGTCACTTGGACTCCGATCGTCCTGCCCTCTCCAATTGCTCCAAAGAATTGAGTATTGGGATCGAAGCTACTTCTGAAACCTGAAGTAAAATAAGTCTTGTCAAACAAGTTGTTGCCGTACAAATAAACGCCAAAATTATCAAATTCGTAACCGATTCTGGCATTTACTAAAACAAACGGCTCTTGTTTGGCTTCGTTGTTTTCGTCAAAAAATATTTGACCGAATCCCTGCACCTCTGCTCGACCCAAAAAGCCATTCGGACTGCGGTATTGAGCGCCTGCATTGAAAGTAAATTCTGGTGTGCTTGGCAGTCGATTGCCATCAAGTTTCACTCCGGCACCGTTTGTATATCTGTCAAATCTGGCATTTGTATAGCCAACACCAGCATTTAAGTCAAATCCTCTCGCCGGCTGCGCCCTGAGTTCTAGTTCCAAACCCCAAATATTTGCTGACTCAGCGTTAGTAATCGACGAAATATTGGGAGGGACAAAATCAATTACCTGATAGTCCCTAACTCGCGTGTAAAAGAAAGCAACATTAGCTAACAGGCGATCGTTCAACCAATTTGTCTTTGTACCTATTTCGTAAGTCCAGGTTCTTTCTGCATCGAATTGAGCTGCTTCGGGAATGCTGGGAAGCGAACTAAAACCGCCATTTTTGTAGCCGCGAGCAATGCTGCTATAAACCATCAGGTTGGGACTAAAGCGATAATCTATTGCTAGTTTGGGCAGCACTACATTATTGCTATCGCTGAGATTGATATCTGGACCCGCAGATCTTCTCACTCCTTCTAACTCTAGAAAAGACTGCCGTTCCATATTGAAATTTCTAGTTTCAAACCTCAGCCCACCAGTGATTGTTAGCGGTGGTGTCGGTCTGTAGGTTAACTGAGAAAAAACAGCATAAGTCGTATCAGTAAATTCTGCTGGAGTGATGCTGGTAGCTGGCGGGAAGCCGAAGGCTGCTCCACCGGAACCGAACATAGTGCTGACATCTATCCCTGTTTCTTTATATTCGTAATACCCGCCAACTAACCACTCGAATGTCCGAGCAGTTTCTGGCGATTGCAAGCGAAATTCTTGACTCCACTTGAGCGTGTTCAAATCGACATTGGCGTTGACTATAGGTAAAGGGCCGGCATCGCCATCTCCTGAAGCTGGGCTATTTCTAAACTCTCTCCTTGCAGTAATCGAAGTAAACCGAATTCCCGAACCATTGTAGAATACTCTTAAAGATTGGTCGTTCCCTGCTGAGTGAATTTTACCGATAAAGTCTTGATTGACTTCTCTGCGATTTGCCCTGTCAAACGGTACGGAAAGGAAAGGGCCGTCGTTATTTTCTTCGTAATTAAGACCCAACCTAACATCCCAATCTCTGGCAGGGGAAAGCCAGCGCAATTGACCCCGAACGGCTAAACTTTGCCTGTTGTCTATCAGTTCGTCAATGAAAGTATTACGAACAAAACCGTCTCGTTCTGAATACAAACCTGACAAGCTGAAAAATAGATTTTCTTCAACAGGACCTTTGATAGTTAGTTGGTTTTCCCGCACTCCTGGGAAACCGTAGGTGGTAGAACCTCTAACTTCCCAAACATTTGTCGGGGCCCTGGTAACAATGTTAACTACTCCTCCTTGAGTGTTTTGACCGTAAAGCGTTCCTTGCGGGCCTCGCAGCACTTCAATGCGTTCGATATCGGTGAGGCTTGATTGAAAGCTGAACCAGTCAGAATAAGGAACGTCATCGACGTAAAATCCGAGCGAAGAACCGCCGCTGGTATTGGGGGTGACAATGTTACCCAAACCGCGAATGTTAAGCAAGCTTCGGGAACGATTTCCGCCTTCTAAAATCGAAAAATTGGGAACTAATTTGGGAATGTCTTGCGATGAAGTTATGCCGGAATCTTGGACTTGCCGCCCGGTGATGGCTGTGATGCTAGCGGGTACGTTTTGAATGCTTTCTTCGCTTTTTTGGGCAGTTACGGTGATGTTAATTTCTGATTGCGGGGTAACGCTGACAACTAAACCGCTAGCACCTGCAGTAACGCTGGCATTGGGTAGTTGCGTTTCTCCGGTGACGCGCACTCGAATTGTGTTGGTATCGAGTTGGCTGGCGGTGACTGAAGTAATTCCGGTTGTTGGATTTTCGGCGCTAAATGTTTCGCCTTGCGGTAGGGCTAGTCGAGCGCCTTTGATATCAATTATTAAAGTGTTGCGATCGCTCCGATCGCCCGTTTGGGAAAATGGCAACTGCCGTCCCGTGGGGGTTTCTAAGAGGATTTCCACGCCCGTAGCCGTGCGGTTGAGCTTGACGCCTGTTACTTGAGCGGCTTCTGGCTGGGGGATTGGTATTGCTGGTGCGGACTCTTGAGTTAAAAAGTCTGCGCTGGTTTGAGGCCGATCGATCTCGCTGAGCCGCCTAACTTGCAATAATGGCTGTTCGGAGTTTGTCTGTCGCTGTTGTTGCTGCTGTTGTTGGGATCGATCGCGATCGCCCGTTGCATTTACTGCTGCGGCATCGAAAGCCGATCGCTCCTGGGTATCGACTGCATTGCGATCGCTTGTCACTGCTCTCTGCGAACCGTTGGTTTCAGAGTCTTTCACAGCAGTCGATTGGGGAGCGATCGCACTGCTACCATTATTTTCTTTTTCCGAGATTGTCGGTGGCAAACTCGATTCGCGAGCGATCGCACTGTGGTGCGTATTGTCGCTTTCCGATATTGCCTCCGCAGAATTTAAAGGTGCAGGGTTTTCTGAGATATTTCCCAAACTTTGAGCGTTTTCTGTTTTGCGATCGGATTTTTTGGGAGCAATTGCTTGCTGCTGTCCGATCGCGCTTTGAATTTCCGAAACCTCAAGCGGCAACAGTCGATCGGCATCTTCCGACTCTCGATCGTTGGCAGAAGTAGGCTCTGCATTCCTGACTTCAACAGCCTCAGAAACAGTCTCGGAGAGTGCTGGCCCTGTTCCTAATATCAATGCAGTGCCCGCAATACCCATCAAGCTGAGCAATAATCTAGTCTTCAAATTTGTATCCTCACACACTGTAAATTTTGCAAAAAAGTTTCGTAACGAACTCTACAATATTTTAAATACGCCCACCTATCCAGCGTATTATTCTCATTAATTGACTAAAAATCTTGCTCTACTGCAAGCTACTTAATGACAATAAGATTTAATATCAAATAGCTAGATTTTCTTTAGGAATTTTTTATATTTCCCAGATAGTTGCAGGTTGGACGCAAGTGCGACAGGCGGCTGTGGCAGCGCTTAACTCCTGTAAATAAAAGCTTTTCAGGCTGAAACAGTAAATTCCAGCAGGATTTTATACACGACTGCACATAAAATCAATATTGTCAATCCTGACAAAGAAATACTTTGACTAGGTTTCCGAAAATTCAGTTTTCTGTTCAATAAGTTTCTAGAGATTTTGGCAATAATAAATAAAACCTAAAAAATAGATGCGAATTATTCTCATTAGGTAAGAATAGGCAAGACAGCTTAACGGCCAGATACAGCAAGTACGCAGTACGGTAGCGGAACTGAAATCAGATTCAGGCAAATCTCTCAATCGAGGTTGCCCCTCAAGCGCTAAATAGGGCTTGCTGAATATATCGATCGCAGGTTACGTAGGCTCAAACTTTTTAGAAAAAGAGATTAGTCAATCTGTCGCAAATCCGTCTATGGCGAGCGCGGATTTTTTTTGCCCTAAACGGATAACTTGAGCAAATGCTCAATTGCGAGTTGGAGCATGGGTCATTTACCGCAGGGATTGGCGATGAATTTTCCCTGTCGAGGTGCGCGGCAGGCGCTCCACAAAACGCCATAATTGAGGGACTTTAAAGTGAGGTAAATTTTGTTTGGAAAACTGATAGATATTTTTCTCCAAAGCCGGAGAAGCGCGACGTTCCGGCTTGAGTCCGATATGGGCGACGATCCGCGTCAGTTGACGACCGTCTTCCGACTCCGGCGCGATCGCTACTTCGAGAATATCGGGATGCTGCAATAAGACCTCCTCAATTTCCAACGGAGAAATCCACTGTCCGTTCGCTTTAAAGAGATCGCCTTTTCGTCCCATAAACTTAAAGTAGCCCTCCGGATCGCAGATGTACTTATCCCCCGTTCGCATGGTATTGCCGCACAGGGCTGCGCGAGTTTCTGGCAGACGATTCCAATAGCCCAGCATCAAACTATCTCCTTTCACCTCTAAATTTCCGATAGTATTGGCCGGTTGGGGCTGTCCGCCATCGTCTACGACGCGCACTTCATAACCGGGAACGGGACTGCCGGAAGTACCGGGCTTGCAGGCTTCTGGTCGATTGGATAAAAAGATGTGCAAAAATTCTGTCGTGCCGATCCCTTCGCAAATTTCCAGACCAAAAGCCTCTCGCCATTGCTGCCAAACAATCGGGGGCAACTGTTCGGCGGCCGAAACGCACAGGCGCAAACTGGAAACATTGAGGGGGGCAATCTCGCGCACGGCTAAAAGATTGGCGTAGATACTGGGGATGCCAAAGAAAAGGGTGGGTTGGTAGCGATCGCTATCCTTTGCGGAAGAGGTGATGGACTCTACGGACGGTCGCGGGGTCGATGTCGTACTCAACTCCTTGGGGGGCGAATTTCTCACCGAAAGTTTGCGGGTTTTAGCCCCTTACGGACGCTTCCTCGAATTGGGTCAGCGCGATATTCTCAACAATGCGGCGATCGGTTTGCGTCCCTTTGCTAAAAATCTCTCTTTCTTTGCCATCAATCTCGATCGCATTCAAACGGCAACGTCCGGGCGTGTCATTAGTTTGGGAGGGGCAACAGAAGCCTCAATTTGGTCGATTTTCTATGCGATTGAAACCCTCGATCCGGCTTGGAAAAGTATTCCCTACGGTCGCCCTTTAGCCAATCAGCGCTTTTACATTCTCGACGAAATTCTCGAACCCCTTCCGGTTTGGATACCGGGACAATTATACATCGGCGGCATCGGTTTAGCGCGAGAATATTGGCGCAATGAGGAGAAAACGGCAGGTAGTTTTATCCAACATCCAAAAACGGGAGAACGACTGTATAAAACAGGAGATTTGGGGCGCTATTTACCGAATGGCAATATCGAGTTTCTCGGACGAGAAGATTTTCAAGTTAAAGTTAATGGCTATCCCATCGAATTGGGGGAAATTGAGTCGGCATTGCTTCAGCATTCTTCCGTTCAAGAGGCTGTCATTTTAGCTGTTGGCGACTCCCACGAAAATAAGCATCTCGCGGCTTATATCGTTCCCCAAAAAGAGGAAAATACCGACTTGACAGAGGCAGAAATCGCACTCTGGCAAACTGTTGTGGGAGAGGGTAAAAAATGCTCGCGAGAACGGTCTTGGCACATCGATCGCGCTACTTTTGAAAAGCTTTGGGAAGGACAGAATCAACGTTAAGCTGTTTCGCATTTAAATTGTGATAACGGCATTTCCTTTGTTTTTGAGTTTTCGTCCCCATTTGATAATCAATCCTCCTTCATTTAAAAGCTT
>NZ_JAEQCI010000175.1:0-8721 GCF_020738565.1 Microcoleus sp. PH2017_12_PCY_D_A
AATTGGTGCATTTGGCTTTTGGTATTTTAAAGTCCCAAAAGCCTTTCGATCCTAATTATGCGATCGCTACCCCTTGACAGGTCAAGACAGTATCTACAGATTTTTTTCAAGATTTTACTAGGAATTTTATCCCACATTTTACCATCCCTGTAGGGGCGGGTTCGCCTAGGATATTTGACAATTATTGACAAATTATCTAAACCCGCCCCCACCCCACCGATCAATTCAAGAATTAATTGAATTTAACGATGAGGCGGGGATTGTCTATCGGGGCGATCGGTTGGGCGGGGGCGGGTTGATCGAGATTATCGGTGGGGGACTAAATTCATCTGTGAACCCGCCCCTACAGATTTTTTTCAAGATTTTACTAGGAATTTTATCCCACATTTTACCATCCCTGTAGGGGCCCGAACACGATATTTGACAATTATTGACAAATTATCTAAACCCGCCCCCACACAGCCAATAAACGATCGAAACTGGCTGCATAATTTGCAGATATTTTTAACCTATTTGCGTACAGCTTCCAGCAAACGAGAATAGTAAAAGCTCGTGCTATTCATTGCTGTTCTGTTAATCACAAAACCGTTGCTTTCTAGGATTTTGATAATATCAGCTTCGCGGTGCTGGTAAGCGCGGGTAGTTTTGCTCGGGCCTGGGAAAAGTTCGCCAAATTTTTTGAGCGCGGTAAGTGCTAAAGTTTTGGGGGCAAAACTGAGAATTAATCGCGATTGGGCGATCGAACTTAGGTGAGCGATCATCGACGCAGCCTTACTTTGAGGATAGTGGATCAGCACGTCCAAGCAAATAACCGTGTGAAATTTGCCTGTTAAAGCTTCCAAATCTTGGGCGGCGAAGGAGATGTTGTACAGCTTGCCGGGAACGGCTGTGGAGCGATCGTAGGCTTCTGCTACCATCTTTTCAGAGATATCGCTAGCACAAACAATTGCTCCAGCCTCAGCTAGGGGAATGCTCAGAGAACCCACACCGCAGCCGGCATCGCAGACACTGAGCCCGCGCAAATTGCCGTCAGCTTGCAGCCATTCGATGACTGTATCTACCGTTTTCTGGTGCCCGGTGCGGATGTCTAGCTGCACTTTGTTGACTTTGCCGTCGCCGTAAATTCGCTGCCAGCGATCGAATCCGGTTGAGTTAAAATACTGTTTAACTATAGTCTTGTCGTCTACCAAATTCATCGATTTGCCTGCTGCTGAGTTATTGCCAACGGTTAGATATTATAGCAGAAGGAAGCTCGGTAACGGATTTTTTAACGGATTTAATGGATGTCATGGATAGAAGGAAGTTCGGCAACGGATTTAACGGATAGAAGGAATTGACCGTTTAGATTTCAGCAATTCAAAACGTCCTAAATGTCAGGTGCGAGCGCTATTATATAGCAATCTGGAGCGGACAGCGCGCAAAGGGGAACAACCGATTTTAGATTGGAGATTTTAAATTGTAGATGAAAATCTAAAATCTAAAATCTAAAATCTAAAATCTAAAATCTAAAATCTAAAATAGTCTGTGCCAAGTCAATTCTTTTGTCGCTTCATCTAAGTTCCAGCGCAACAATTGAGTTGCCGGTTGGCCGATAATTCCCGAAAGCCCGATCGCCTTTCTGGGAGATTCAGTAGCCAGGGCGATCGCACTTTCTGCGTCGCAAATCGCCCACCTTACCAAATTTTGCACTCCCGCCAACAGCGGCAGAGTTGTACCCGCTAAAGTAGCAGATTCCAGCGGCGAATGGTAATCCAATCTTACCCAAGCCGTACCTTTTCTGACCTCCATTTGTCGGGAATCCCAGGGATAAACACCGTCAGCCAAACCCAAAGGAGCCAAAGCATCGCTCACTAAAAAAACGCCTGTTTCGTACCTGCCAGCGCGCAGCAAAAAATCGATCATTGTCGGAGAAACGTGCTTTCCGTCAGCAATTAAACCGCATTTTACGCCCGGATAAACGATCGCCGCTCCCAACAAACCCGGTTCTCGGTGGTGCAAACTCGGCATCGCATTAAAAGCGTGAGTTACCATGGAAGCTCCTTGCGCGAAGGCTTGCTGTGCTTGCTCTGCCGTCGCTTGGGAGTGTCCGAGACTTACCGCAATTCCCAAACTTTGCAGATAAGGAATGACGGAGCCAGTGCTATCTAACTCCGGCGCTAAAGTAATTATTTTGACAATATCGGCACAATCTCCTAAAACTTGCTTGACATTTTCTATAGTTAGCGGTAGTAAAAACTCAACTGGGTGAGCTCCTCGCTTTTGGGGGTTGAGAAAAGGGCCTTCGAGGTGAACGCCGATGATTTCCGCACTTTTGGATTGATTGCTCGCAGGAGCAGCGGTTTTTGCAGTCCGCATATAATCAGCTATCGTCGAGAGCGATCGCCTAAACTTATTCAGGGAAGTTGTCACCAAAGTCGGCAAAAAAGCATCAACTCCCTGATACCATAAAAATTGACAAATTTTAGATAAAACTTCAACATCCTTGCTTTCTAAATCTGGGAAAGCTAAACCGAGCGCTCCGTTAATCTGCAAGTCAACACCGCCCAGAGAAACCCAATCACCGGCAGCGTCGATCACTTGCAAATCGGGAGGAGCAATTCGTTTAAATACTTTGTCCATCGAACAAACTTCTTGAATAATGCCCGTGTTGTCAACAGCAAGCATTTGCAAATCCTTGCAACCGGGCACGCGAGCATTGAGAATATCTGTAGGGGCGGCAGTTGGGGTTGTGGCTTCAGTCATCCGATTTTAGATTTTAGATTTTAGATTTTAGATTTTAGATTTTAGATTTTAGATTTTAGATTTTAGATTTTAGATTTCCTCGCCTCGATAAATCTGCGGGATCCCGATCGGGATGTGGAGATTTTTGCTTTCTGCACTCTTGGCTTGTCACCAAATTGCTTTCGAGCATCAGTTTGGCTACAAAATATCTAAATTTTAGTTAACGCCATCATTTAAAATTACCATTAATCTGAAATCTCACATCTGAAAATTGCATGAGTCAACCGACAGTGGGAATTATCATGGGCAGCGATTCGGATTTGCCAACCATGTCTGAAGCGATCGCAGTTTGCGAAGAATTCAACGTACCGTACTCCGTAGCGATCGTCTCTGCCCATCGCACCCCCGAGCGCATGGTACAATACGCCCAAGCCGCGCACCAACGGGGTTTGAAAGTCATTATCGCAGGTGCTGGAGGGGCAGCGCACCTGCCAGGCATGGTAGCATCTTTAACACCCTTGCCGGTAATTGGCGTACCGGTAGCGAGCCGCCACCTGCAAGGCCTAGATTCGCTGTACTCGATCGTCCAAATGCCAGCCGGGATACCCGTAGCAACAGTGGCGATCGGCAATGCTAAAAATGCTGGCTTGCTGGCCATTCAGATATTAGCAGTTTCCCAGCCTCAATTGCTAGAGCGAATACTGGATTACCGCAAAACTTTGTCGGAATCTGTCATGAACAAACAAACTCAGCTAGAAGAGCTAGGTTATCAGAAATATCTCACTACGAACAAATAATCTCTAAACTGTTGTAGTACAATTGGAAAATTTTCGGGGTCTTGCTGAGCTGATTAGTTGTAAAGAGCGTAAAAATGATTAAAATGACTGTCGGAAAGAAAAAATCGAAACAAGTCAGGCGGGAGTCTTTGAATTTGCCAGCAGCTAACTTTTTGAGGAAAGTCAGCAGGTTCCAGAAATTACAAAGGACGATCGCCCGCCTCAGTCCGAGTTGGCAAGCCTGTATACCAGTAGCAGCAGTCATCTTCTTGATGTGGGGATATGCCGCAGTAGCCCAAACCCCTGCTGCTGCGCCAACCACCGAGGAACAATTGGCCAGCCTCAAGGTGGGCATGGATACCATGTGGGTGATGGTGGCTGGGATGCTAGTGTTCTTTATGAACGCGGGTTTTGGGATGTTGGAAACAGGTTTTTGCCGCCAGAAAAATGCAGTTAACGTGCTGTCAAAAAACCTGATTGTGTTTGCGCTTGCGACGATCGCATATTGGGCGATCGGCTTTGGGTTAATGTTCAGCAACGGTAACGGTTTTATCGGCAACAGCGGCGGATTTTTCCTGTTGAACGTGGCTGACAACAGCCCCGCTATGGGAGAGGCTTATCAAGGCATTTTCAAATCCTTAAACTGGACGGGAGTCCCCCTGAATGCTAAATTCTTTTTCCAATTAGTTTTTGCGGGAACTGCTGCTACGATCGTTTCTGGGGCAGTTGCAGAGCGCATTAAATTCCTTGAATTTTTAATTTTCTGCTTGCTGTTAGTAGGCATTGCTTACCCGATTACCGGACACTGGATTTGGGGCGGCGGCTGGCTGCAAACAGCAGGTTTCTACGATTTTGCAGGTTCGGCAGTGGTTCACTCGGTAGGCGGTTGGGCCGCTTTGATGGGAGCGGCATTTTTGGGGCCGCGGATCGGCAAATACCGCGACGGCGAGACTGTGGCGATGCCGGGACACAATATGAGCATTGCCACCCTCGGCTGTTTGATTCTGTGGTTGGGTTGGTTCGGGTTTAATCCCGGTTCGACAATGGCTGTCGATCCAAATGCGATCGCCCACATTGCCATCACCACCAACACTGCCGGTGCTTTCGGGGGAGTTGCTGCCACAATTACAGCTTGGCTTTATCTCGGAAAACCAGACCTTTCGATGATTATCAACGGCATCCTCGCTGGCTTAGTCGGGGTAACAGCGAGCTGCGCTTGGGTCAATGTGCCAAACTCTGCTATTATCGGCGCGATCGCCGGCGTCATGGTAGTTTTCGCAGTAACTTTCTTTGACAACTTGCAAATTGACGATCCTGTAGGAGCAACTTCAGTTCACTTAGTCTGCGGCACCTGGGGAACTTTGGCAGTAGGCTTGTTTTCTGACGGGCCTGGAACCGGAATTTATACCGCTGGACCGAAAGCGGGATTACTACTAGGGGGAGGCTTCGATCAATTATTACCACAGTTGATCGGTATTATCTCTGTAGGCGGAATGACCGTGCTGCTGAGTACGATTTTTTGGCTCGCACTCAAAGCTTTGTTGGGTATCCGGGTTTCTGCTTTAGAGGAAGCTGAAGGTTTGGATATCGGCGAACACGGGATGGAAGCTTACACTGGGTTTGTGAAGGAAACTAGCTCGGGCAACAGAACAGAAAGCAGCTACGGCGGTTATTCTGGGGGGGGTGGGGACAAAACTACCAAACTTTAGAGCAAAACTCTAAAGCGTAGGACGATCGACTTTCTTCAGCTTTCTGGCCCTAGATAGGCGATTTGTACGTCCATCTAGGGCTTGATTGTGAAAAACCACAATCTGAAATCCCCCGCCCGCAGATACAGGGCCGATCGCACTCTTGATTCTTTTCAACCCGGTTTATCGTTCTGGCGCTGCTTGCTAAAATCGCGCAATTACGTTAACAAACCGGGTTGGTGCGTCCAGCCCTCTTTCAAAAAAAATGCTGCTGTAGAAAAGCTCTCAATCCTTATGCAGTAACTCATTCCCCAATTTAAAATCTAAAATCTTAAATCTTAAATCTAAAATCGCCTGATTTCTGCGCCAGAAAGTTTGGCAGGCAGATTTTTTATGGTAGAGTAGTGCCAAAAAGCAAAGTTCTGCATCGCCGCCGCGCCCAACACATGACAGTGCTTGATTCTTACAAGAATTGAGGCTTTAATTGAGCGGTAAAAATTGATGCAGCAATCAGTGCCAATTATTTCAGTGTGGTGCCTGCAAATCGCTTGAGTTTATGGAGAAGTTTGGAGTAGTTAGCAGAAGTAGAACTCATAAATCCCTCTTGGGGATGGAAGTTAGCCGATCGAAAACTGTTCCGGTTTGGGCTTTGCTATCTCTGCTTACCAACGCGGTACTAATTGTCACAGTCGCTCAACTAATGGGTAGGGGAAACAACTTGACAGAAAGCTCCCCTGCTAGTGCTGCACTGACGGTAGACAGTCCTGAGGAACAAATTCGCCCGACGACGGTGACAAACTCTGCAAAGGCAGTGCTAGACGTGCCGGTTCCGGGGCCTCGACACAAATGGTCTTACCAGCAGTGGGTGACGCAGTTGGGGCGGGAAGCTGAGGCCGCTGCGGCAAATCGTCCTCCAAAACTGAGTGTTTTGGCTGGGGATTCTCTGAGTATGTGGTTTCCCACGAAGCTGTTACCGCCCGATCGCATTTGGCTCAATCAAGGGATTTCGGGGGAGACTTCCGTAGGTTTGCTGAAGCGGTTGCAGTTATTCGATCGAACTCTTCCCGATACGGTGTTTGTGATGATCGGGATTAACGATTTGTTGCGGGGGGCCAGCGACGAAGGGATTTTGAACAACCAGCGACAGATTATCCGCGATTTGCGGTGGGCGCATCCGAAAGCACAAGTGGTGGTGCAGTCGATTTTGCCCCACAGCGGCGAACAGTCTACCTGGGAAAATCGCGATCGGCTGTTGGCGATTCCCAACAGTCGGATTCGCGCAATCAATCGGCGGCTGAAAGAAATTGCTAATTCCGAAAATGTTTCCTATCTGGATTTGCAGCCTCTGTTTGCGGATGCTGACGGCAATTTGCCAACCGAACTGAGCACAGATGGCTTGCACCTGAACGATCGAGGTTATCTGGTTTGGCGATCGGCCCTACAAATGTTCAGTCAGATGCAGTTGAAAAATTAATCAGTTGACTGTTGTCAGTTGGCAGTTGTCAGTTGGCAGTTGTCAGTAGTTAGAAGGATGAAGTCATATTCTCCCCCATTCTCCCCCTTCCAACACGGCTTACTCCGAAGTCAGGGGTAATGTCAAGTACCTGCGGATAGATTAAGAAAATATAATAGTTGAGATTTTAGTATACAATGATACAGAATAACAGTTTGTACAAATGGTGCAATCCAAAAGGCAGAGAGTATGGGATTGAGAGTTGACAAATTTAGATGAGTCCGACTATACGAAGTCGGGGCTTGAGGATTGGGGAATTATCTATTAAAGATTCGTTCCGCTAAAACAGGGACTTAAAACCAAATTAACTATTGCATCTAAAATCCTCACATCTAAAATCGGCTCGGTCTTCCCTGCGAATTGCTGAGTATTAAAAGGTAAAAATAACGTGCTCAAAAAAAGTTTCACGATCGGCATCCTCGCACTGTGGCTGTTAAGTTGGCCACTGATGAACAATGCCTTAGCTCAAGATGCTGCTCCTGCGGCGGCGGTGGTGGCGAGTCCGATCGACACCGGCGATACAGCCTGGATGTTAGTGTCATCAGCACTGGTGTTGCTAATGACACCGGGGCTAGCGTTTTTCTACGGAGGGCTCGTGCGATCGCGCAACGTCCTCAACACCATGATGATGAGCTTAGTCATGATGGGACTGATCGGCGTCACCTGGACGCTGTGGGGCTACAGTTTGGCCTTTGACGTTTCCACTCCAGTCTCCGAAGGCTTTGCGAAAGGATTTGAAACCTTCATCGGCGGCTTCGACTGGATGTTCTTGAACAACGTCGCAGCGGACAAACCAGATCCGATCGGCTACGCACCGACAATACCCCACCAAGTATTCATGGTTTACCAGATGATGTTCGCCATCATCACCCCAGCTTTGATTTCCGGGGCGATCGTCGAACGGGTAACATTTAAAACCTACTTCTGGTTCGTCCTCCTGTGGTCAACCTTCATCTACTCACCATTAGCCCACTGGGTTTGGGGTAGAGGCTGGCTGGGCGCCATGGGAGCATTAGACTTTGCAGGCGGCACAGTCGTACACATCAGTTCCGGCGTATCAGCCGTAGTCGCAGCTTGGGTAATCGGGCCCCGCAAAGACCACCTGAACAAGCCCCACACCCCCCACAACGTACCCTACGTCCTGCTGGGAATTGGGCTGCTGTGGTTCGGCTGGTTTGGCTTCAACGGTGGTAGCGCCTTGGGTTCCGGTTCCTTAGCAACCGTTGCATTTGTCACCACAATGATTTCTACCGCAGCCGGTGGCTTAACTTGGACAATCATCGAATGGGTGCTCAGAGGTAAACCCACAGCAGTCGGAATTGCTAGTGGCTTCCTAGCGGGATTGGTAGGAATCACACCTGCTGCGGGATACGTACTGCCAGTGGGAGCGCTGTTAATCGGCTCGATCACTGCGGTTTGCTGCTTCTTTGGCGTTAGCTTGCGAGCTAAGCTAGGATTTGACGACTCTTTGGATACCTTCCCAGTTCACGGCCTCGGCGGAACTGTAGGGGCTCTGCTGACAGGCGTATTTGCAACTAAAGCCGTTAACGCTGCCGGAAATGACGGGCTGTTTGCCGGAAATCCGGGGCTACTTGTCACCCAGTTTATCGGCGTTGTAGCTACTTACGTGTTTGCGGCTGCCGGCACTTTTGTGATTTTGAAAATTTTGGCGCAGTTTATGGAACTGCGAGTCGCCTCATCTACTGAAGACCAAGGTTTGGATATCGGCGAGCACGGCGAAGAAGCTTACGGTGAGGATTTTGCCGGCGGTTTCAGTTCCTTTGAATCTGGTTCTCCTTTTGCGCCGAAAAAGGTGGGCTGATTTTATCGATAAGTGCGATCGTCGCGTAGATATGCAGTTATGTGCGTCTCTACGCTTTTTTTTACCAACCGCGAAGGCGCGAAGAGCGCGAAGGAGGAAGAAGAAGAAGGGTTAAGATGACAGAATTATTCGTTTGATATCAACTTTCTCATTCTTATTTCTTCTTCCTTCTTCCTTCGTGTCCTTCGCGTCTTCGCGGTT
>NZ_JAEQCI010000026.1:0-114883 GCF_020738565.1 Microcoleus sp. PH2017_12_PCY_D_A
TTATTTGTTATTGGTTATTTGTTAATCCTCGGCGCATAAACTCTATCTGTAGGGTGCGCACTGCGCACGGCCGTGCGCAGTGCGCACCCTACTAACTACAAACGATTAGTTAATTGAACAATCAACTGTCAACAGTCAACCGTCAACAAAATTATCGAACTTGTTGAACGGGCAAACTGCCCGGTTTCACACTCAAATTAACTATTTGCCCGTTGCGGTTGATTTCCATTTGCAAATTGCCGCCAACTTTCGCATTTTGCACGAACTCCTGAACAGCTTCCGACTGAATAATCGGCTGATTGTTAATCTTTTGAATCACATCTCCCGCCCGCAAACCTGCGGCGGCGGCGGGAGAATTAGGAACCACACTCACGATCGCCACACCGCGATCGACTGCAACTCGCAGATTGCTGTTAGCATTGCCGTTAATTTGCTGCTTCACCTCTGGAGTCAGCGTCGCCATTTCAATACCCAGATAAGCGTGTTCGACTTTCCCCGTCGAAATCAGTTCCTGGGCCACCTGTTGCGCCGCCTGAATGGGAATCGCAAAGCCCAATCCTTGAGCACCTTGAATAATCGCCGTATTCATCCCGATCACTTCCCCCGAAGCATTCAGCAGCGGGCCCCCGGAATTCCCCGGATTGATTGCAGCGTCTGTTTGAATAAAACCGATGCGCTTGTCGGGTACGCCCACATCGGTACTCGATCGCCCTGTAGCGCTAATTATCCCCGCTGTCACCGAATTGTCCAAACCCAAAGGATTGCCGATCGCGATCGCCCATTCCCCAGACAGCAGCTTATCAGAATTGCCGATCGTCACCACAGGCACATCATTCGCCTCAATCTTCACCACAGCCACATCCGTCACCTTATCCGCCCCCAACACCCGCCCCTGATAGCTGCGGCCGTCCCGGAGAGTTACATTTACTGTATCTGCCCCTTCTACAACGTGAGCGTTTGTGAGAATCACGCCGTCAGTCCCGATCGCAAAACCCGAACCAGTACCCCGTTCGATTCCGCCCCGGCCGCCCGAATTTGGTTGTCCGCCAAAAAAATCCTCCGGCGAAACCCCTCTATTTCCCGGTCTCACCTTGCGCGAAGCATCGATCCGCACCACAGCCGGGCCAACTTTTGCCACCGCAGCCACAATAAAATTCACATTAGCCGCATCCCCCGACAAGGGAACAGGCGGCAAGACTTTCCCCGCTTGAGGCTTAGTATTAGCAGGCACTTGCAATCTCGGTTGCAGGGTTCCTTGTCCCGAATCGCCGGAATTTGCACGTAATTGAGAAACCGACAGCCGATCGCCCAACATGGCGGCTGCGGCTCCCGTTACCAGCAGCAATATGTAAATTGCCGGTTGCTTCCAAAATTTGCCAGTAGAACTCTTCATCGCGACGTTTTAAGGCTTTCGGGCCAAATTTAAATACTTGCCTAGCAGCTCTTTGATACCTGCTATATCCGCAGAGCCACAAACAAAATTTTTGGGCGATCGGCAGACTCCCTTAAACTTTAACATCTGACGACTAAACTCTCTAGACTGTAGAATTAATCTCTTGAATGCCGATCGGCAAAGGTAAGCAGTGGACATTACCCTCGAAAGTCTGTGGAATCAGATACTTGAACGTCTCCAGGTACAACTGAGCAGGCCTAGCTTTGAGACGTGGATCAAAACTGCCAGGGCCGAACAACTGGAAAATAACTGTTTGATCGTCAGCACCCCCAACCCCTTCGCACGCAACTGGTTGCAAAAATACTACGTCAAAACCATCGCCGACGCAGTTGAAGAAATTCTCGGGTATCCCGTAGAAATCTACTTGACAATTGCCGGGGGAAACGAAACAGGCGGTAGCAGCGACTCCGCGATGATTTGGCCGTCCCCGATCGCCGATAGCCCCGAAAGCCACTCGCTACACCCCCCTAAACCTGCCCATTTAAACCCCAAATACGTATTTTCCCGCTTTGTCGTCGGTTCCAACAACCGCATGGCCCACGCAGCAGCCCTCGCAGTCGCCGAGTCTCCGGGCCGAGAATTCAATCCCCTATTTTTGTGCGGCGGCGTTGGTTTGGGCAAAACTCACTTGATGCAGGCGATCGGTCATTATCGCTTAGAAATCGACCCCAGCGCCAAAGTTTTTTACGTTTCAACTGAAAAATTCACTAACGATTTAATCGCCGCCATTCGCAAAGATAGTATGCAAACTTTCCGCGATCACTATCGCGCCGCCGATGTTTTATTAATAGATGACATCCAATTTATAGAAGGCAAAGAATACACCCAAGAAGAATTTTTTCACACTTTCAACACTTTGCACGAAGCCGGAAATCAAGTAGTCTTAGCGAGCGATCGCCCGCCGCAGCAGATACCCCGCCTGCAAGAGCGCTTGTGTTCCAGATTTTCCATGGGATTAATTGCTGACATTCAATTGCCAGACTTGGAAACACGCATGGCAATTTTGCAGAAAAAAGCCGAGTATGAAAACATGAGACTGCCGCGAGATGTCATAGAATACATTGCTTCTAGTTACACTTCCAACGTTCGCGAATTAGAAGGTGCTTTAATTCGAGCCGTAGCATATCTTTCTATTACCGGTTTGCCCATGACTGTCGAGAATATCACTCCGATTTTGAACCCCCAAACCGAAACCGTAGAGGCGACGCCCGATGCAGTCATTGCAGTTGTGGCTGAGGTGTTTGATGTTTCTGTGGAAGACTTGAAGGGTGTTTCCCGCAGGCGAGAAATTAGCTTTGCCCGTCAAATTGGGATGTATTTAATTCGCCAGCATACCGATTTGAGTTTGCCAAAGGTAGGCGAAGTTTTCGGCGGCAAGGATCACACGACTGTGCTTTACAGTTGCGACAAAATTGCTCAGTTGCGGAATACCGATCCGACTTTAGCCCAAACTTTGCGTCAGTTGAGCGATCGAATTAATGCTGTCAGCCGCAAAACTTGAGAAGAAGTCATTAGTCATTAGTCATTAGTCATTCCAATGCCCAATGCTCTTCGGCCCAATGCCCAATCCTCTTCGGCCCAATGCCCCATTCCCCATTCCCCATTCTCCATTCCCATAACAGACAATCACTGCCTGTGGAAAAACCTGTGGAAAACTTTACTCGATCGCCCAAAACAATTTTTGTACCAAATTTTGCACGAAAATGGAAGGGCGATCGACTTTTACCAGATTTTCCACAAGTTTTCCACAGGTATTTATCAGCTACAACTCAAGTACAGCAAGAAATTATTTTATTTTTCCACAGTTTCCACAGGTCGATCGCACAAAAATAATTCAATAAAAAAAAGTTTTCCGCCAACTGTCAACTCTTCCTTGTTGCTTCAGTCAACTCTCAACTGCTTTCGGAGCCAACTCTCAACCAAGAGGGCGGGCACGGCGGGGCACCGCCCCTACCAACTGACAACTCTCAACTGCCAACTGCTTTCCTGTCAACTGTCAACTGTCATCAGCTTTCTGTGATAGGATTTGCTTCTATCTCAAATCCGGTTAATTAACCTTCATCTCATGAAATTGGTTTGCACCCAAAGTGACCTCAACGCCAACCTCTCGTTGGTAAGTCGGGCCGTTCCCTCCCGCCCGACACATCCCGTACTAGCCAACGTGCTCTTAGTAGCGGATGAGGAAAATCAGCGGGTTAGCTTAACAGCTTTCGATCTCAGTTTAGGTATTCGCACCAGCTTTGCAGCAGAAGTGACTGGCGGCGGCAGTTTTACCATACCCGCGAAATTGCTCAACGATATTGTTTCCAGACTCCCAGGCGGAGAGATTACTTTAGAAGACGAAGCAGGCGACACCGTAGCATATCTCACTTGCAGTTCTGGCAGCTACCAAGTCAGAGGCATGGGCCCCGAAGAATTCCCAGAATTGCCCGCCATCGAAGCCGGAAAAATCCTGAAATTGCCGCCCGAAGCCTTGATAGAAGGACTCAAAGGCACTTTATTTGCTACTAGCCCCGACGAAGCAAAACAGGTACTCGCAGGGGTTCATTTAAAGGTACTGAAAGATTGCCTAGAATTTGCAGCTACAGACGGCCACAGATTGGCAGTAGTTCAAACCGCCAATGAAAAAGCCGAAGGCGAAGAAACCGAAGAAGAATTTGAGGTGACAGTTCCCGCTAAAGCATTGCGAGAAGTAGAAAGAATGCTGGTAATGCGGCAGTGGACTGAACCAGTCACCCTGCATTTTGAACAGGGTCAAGTAGTGTTTGAATGGGCCGATCAGCGGCTGACAACCCGCACCTTGGAAGGGCAATATCCCGCCTACCGACAGTTGATTCCGCCCTCTTTTGAGCGGCAAATTACCTTAGAAAGGCGATCGCTCTTAGCAGCAGTCGAAAGAATAGCAGTGTTTGCCGACCAAAAAAATAATATCCTCAAATGTAGCATCGACGAAGAAAATCAGGAAATCACTTTGTCAGTAGATGCCAAAGATGTCGGCAGCGGCAAAGAGTCAATGCCCGCACAGATTTCGGGAGACAGCATAGATATTGCTTTCAACGTGAAATACTTAGTTGACATTTTGAAAACGGCTCAATCTCCCGAAATTCAACTGCAATTAAACGGTGCTCTCGCCCCTGTAATTTTTCAGCCTTTGGGCGGAGTCAATGCCACATTCTTAGTAATGCCCGTTCAGCTTCGAGCTTAGTTGACAGTTGACAGTTGACAGTTGACAGTTGACAGTTGACAGTTGACAGCCGTAGGGTGCGTCAGTTTAGTTATTCTCAATTATCACTCCCAATCTCATTCTGACGCACCATTTATTCCGGACGAGCGTCAGATGAATTTTGAGCCGTAGGGTGCGTCAGTTTAGTAATTCTCAATAATTATCGAAAATCTCATTCTGACGCACCATTTATTCCTGGCGTGCCTCACTTGTGAGATTGTGAGGAAAGTAGCCAAAATTTCCATAACTGACACACCCTAATTCTTACTTTTTACTCCTAATAACGATGTTCGTAGTGAGGACTTTAGTCCTCTGATTTTTATAAGGACTAAAGTCCTCACTACGAACCAATTTTATTGTCGAATTGCATCCTCAACTGCCTTCAAATCAACGGCAACAATATCTCAAATTCCGTACCAGTACCGGGAGTTGAATGCAAATTCAACTTACCTTTATGCTTCTCCGTAACAATTTGATGAGTAATTGCCAACCCCAAACCAGTACCTTTCCCCGCTGGTTTAGTAGTGAAAAATGTCTCAAAAATCCGCCGCTGAATGTCTGGCGCAATTCCCGGCCCGTTATCCGCAATTCTGATGGCTATCCAAGCATTATTTTGATTTTTGCCCGCTGCTTCTGGGCCCAAGTCCCCATTTTGGCTGGCGGGCGATTCCCTACGGGATAGCTGCGCTTCACGCAATTTTGCATCTTTTCGCTGGCCCAAAACATAATTTTGCATTAATTCTGAACTTACGCAGTCTCCGTCAGCACTGTTTATTACCTCAGTTTCAATAGTAATCGCAGGTACAAAACCTTTTTCTCCTTTGAGTTCTTCCAAAGCATCCATCGCATTGCTGACAATATTCATAAATACCTGGCTCAACTGACCAGAATAACACTTCACCAAAGGCAAATCCCCATACTTTTTAACTACTTTAAACCCGTACTTCAGACGGTTTTTCATAATTAGCAGCGTACTGTCAATACATTCGTGGATGTTAGCTTCTTTCAAGTGGGTTTCGTCCATGTGAGAGAAGGTGTGCAAGCTGGTGACGAGTTCCGTCAATCTGTCGGATGAAACCTTCATACTTTTGAGAATTTCCGCCCAATCTTCTTGCAAAAAATCAAATTCTATGTCTTGTTTTAGTTCGTCAATTTGTTCGCTAGGCCCGACAATTTGTTCGTAAGCAGTCAGCAATTGCAAGATGTCTTTTGAGTAGTTTGACAAAAAACCGAGATTTCCGCTGATGCAGGTGACGGGGTTTCTAATTTCGTGGGCAACTCCTGCAACCATCTGCCCCAAACTGGCTAGTTTTTCGGTTTGAATTAGTTGAGATTGAGTTTGCTGTCTCAGTAATTTTGTTGCTAGTTCGTGAATATTAGATTGGGCTACTAGCAGTTCGTGTACGTCTACCAAACTATAATTTTGAGGCGACACTTGAACGACAATCGGTTCGTAAAGCAGTTCTTTGGAACGCAGCAGCGACTTCCGGGCTGCATCCACGATTAAAGTATTGCTGGGAAAAATTAAACTCTCAGTTTCGGCAAAGCGGTACAAAGCCCTCACAGGTCGCTTTAAAAATAATTCTCGCCCAAAAGGACGGCTGAGAAATTCTAAAAATCTCCGCCGGGAAATCATGCCTGCAAATTCACCTCTCTCCGTCAAAATGACTCCCGGTAACAGCGGATTAGCTTCTAACATCTGGGAAATTTGCATTCCCAAATCCGTAGCTTCTACGTTAAAAGCGTAAAGCGACAATTCCTGGAGAGTAGAGTCTAAAGAAAGTTCTCCTAGGTCAGTCTGAGAACTGGGTTGGACTGGTCTTTCTATGCAAGAAATATTTAACATAAATTTATCAGCACGCTTTTTTGGGGTTCTATTTGCCAGCAGATATTCAGCTACGAAAACTCAGTCGATGAGTAGCTGAGTGCTTTGACCGACATTTTCCTAGGAAACGGAATTTTAAATTACACAAAAAACTTACGGTGGCAAATGAGATTTTACCACTTCAAGTGTTAAGCAAGTTCGAGTATGACCGAGATAGATGCGCCCTGGCAATTATGCCTGACTTTATTTTATATTGAGTTGAGGGGTATTAACGCTTTGTTCGAGTATTTAACTCGTAATTAACCTTGAGTTATAGTCTTAACCTATTGTTAACAATAATCCGATCTTGCTGAAAAATAATTAATTAAATATGGGAACATAGAGATTGTACGCGAGGAGCTGTAGGGAAACGGCACTGCCCTGTCCTTACCCGAATCTGGGAATTCTAATGATTGCTATAAGATTGAGGATGGTCACAAAAAAGTTTTAACTGAATCTTAACTTAGGGCTGTGAAGAAGGTATGATCTACAGGGGTTCAGCCAAATACGTGTAACGAGATAGCAATTTACCAGTAGGCGATCGATGCAACCAGTCCTAACGAATCAGTTAAACAATGCTTTTACCCTTTTTCTCAGCTTGTTAGTAGAAGCAATACCTTTTCTGCTGCTGGGAGTTTTATTCTCAGGTTTGCTGCTGGGTTTTGTAGACGAACGCAAACTCGTATCCCGCATCCCGCGAAACCCGCTGCTGGCGGCTTTGATGGGTAGTTCGATCGGCTTTTTGTTTCCCGTGTGCGAGTGCGGTAACGTGCCCGTAGCCCGCAGGCTGCTAATGCAAGGAGTTCCCGCACCGGCTGCGATCGGCTTTTTACTCGCGGCCCCCACCATCAATCCCGTGGTAATTTGGGCGACTTGGACGGCATTTCGCGATCAGCCAGAAATTGTAATTTTGCGGGTAGTCTTTTCTCTCTTTATCGCTACAATTATCGGCTGGGTGTTCAGCGTCCAAACAGACTTGCGGCCTCTGTTACACCCCTCTGTAGCCCGCGCGATTCCCCTCCCAAAACCAGAGTTTTCCGAAAAAGAACTCGCCCCAGCCGACACTCCGCTACTGTTGCAGTCGGGAACTTTTATGCTAGGTCAGGGGGGTGCAGTGCCGATCGAATCTTTGCTACAAGACGAGTGGAAGCCCTTACAAACAGGCAAAACAGACAAAACCTCGAAACGTTCCTCCATGTTCCACCGCGTTTCTAAAGAGCGCCTGCGCCTGCTTTTAGATACTATGGTACAGGAGTTGCGGGAATTGGGAGGAGTATTGGTCATCGGAAGTGCGATCGCTGCCATCATTCAAGTTGGCGCACCCCGCGAACTAATTCTCAACCTCGGCCAAGGCCCCGTTTCTTCGATTCTCGCCATGCTGCTATTAGCCGCAGTCGTATCGATTTGTTCTACGGTAGATGCTTTTTTTGCCCTGTCTTTTGCTTCCACATTTACCAGCGGTTCGCTGTTAGCTTTTCTCGTTTTCGGCCCGATGATTGACCTCAAAGGCATCGGTTTAATGCTGTCTATTTTTAAAACTCGCTCCGTAATTTACTTGATGGTTTTGGCTGCTCAGTTAACCTTTTTGATGACTCTCGTGGTCAACTTATATCTAGGGTAATAATAAATTTTCAGTTCGTAGTGCGGACTTCAGTCCGCTCCATGAAAGCGGACTGAAGTCCGCACTACGAACCTTGCGGCGGTCAATTGACCGGGCATGATATAACTAATGACTAATGACTAATGACCAATGACCAATTCCCAATAACTATTAAAAAATGAACCTTAAAAAAATTAGCCCGTGGCTGGACGCCCTAGCTATCTTAGCGTGGGGAATATTGCTCCTCAAATATTGGATTACCGGCAAATTAAGCATTCTCATTCACCCGAATTACTTTGGGTTGACTGTAGCCGGAGGAATCGGCTTAATCGTGATTGGCGGGTTGAAAACTTGGGAACTCTTAAAGGTCGATCGCGCCAACAAGCAATCCCGGACATCGCCAGCAAATAAATCTCTCAGAAGTACAGAAGTTGAACACATTACTTTATTTCCCCCCAGTATTGGCAGCACCTTAATGTTGAGCGTCGCATTGATCGGTTTAGCAGTAACGCCGCGCACATTTACCAGCCAGACAGCACTCGAACGAGGCCTCACCGAATCCCTGCCCATCACCAGACTGCAACCCCAAGAATTTCGCAATACTACAAAACCCGAAAGGCGATCGCTCATCGAATGGGTGCGGCTGTTAAATTTCAATCCCGAACCTGATACATATAGAGGTCAAAAAGTCAAGGTTCAAGGATTTGTGATTCACCCGCCCAACGTAGCAGAACAATATATGTGGATCGGGCGTTTTATCATTACCTGCTGCGCGGCGGACGCCTATCCGATCGGGTTGCCGGTAAAATTACCGATCGGTCAAAGTCGCACCGCCTTCGCCCCAGACAGTTGGCTAGAAATAGAAGGAGAAGCGATCGTAGAAGAACTGCAAGGGAAGCGCAAATTAATTATTCAAGCATCTTCCCTAAAACCAATTGCTGAACCCAAAAACCCTTATGATTATTAGACGCGGTGCAAAGCAAGAGATTAAATTTTACCTGGGCGATTGTGCGATCGGCGTCCTGCCAGCCGGCAACTTTAATCTCGCGACTGGAAATCTGTAGTATTTGAGATTGTGGGATGGGCCAGAAAGCCCGTCCTCCATAGGGCAGTTAACACAAGGTAAAGTCAGCTATAAAAGTAGCAGCAACATCCTGTAGGAGTTGCCAACAGGAAATTCAGCAACTAGACTCGTAATTAGAAAATAAGTTCTCCCTATATGTCATCTGAATATGTCATCTGAAAAAAAATTAGCTATCAAAGGCGCTTTCTGGACGATCGCCAGCTATGGAAGCAGTCAAATTATCCGATTCGGCAGCAACCTGATCCTGACGCGCCTGCTGTTGCCAGAACTATTTGGTCTCATGGGTCTAGCCTACGTTTTTATCACAGCTGTCCACCTATTTACAGACATAGGTCTTGGCCCAAGTATCATCCAAAACAAGCGTGGAGAAGAACCAGAATTTCTCAACACCGCTTGGACAATGCAAGTTATTCGCAGTGTTTTTATTTGGTTTTGTTTAATTTTAATCACCTGGCCAGTCGCTACTTTTTATCAAGAACCCCGTCTTCTGTGGTTGATTCCCGTCATAAGTATAACTACTCTCATAGGAGGATTTAAATCTACTTCCGTATCCATTCTCGAACGCAAAATGACAGTCAAGAACGTAGTAATTTTTGAGTTAGTCATACAGATCGTTTCTACGGCAGTGATGATTGTGTGGGCATGGTTCGATCGCAGTATCTGGGCTATCCTCGTAGGCGGTTTCGTAGGCTCTATAGTCGAGTTAGTATGGAGCCATTTTTTGATTCCCGGTCATTCAAACCGCTTTGCTTGGGAGCGAGACGCAGTTAAAGAAATATTTTCTTATGGGAAATGGATATTTTTGTCTACGGTTTTATTTTTTCTGTGTTCTCAAGCCGATCGCCTAGTTCTCGGAAAAATATTTAGTTTAACAATGTTGGGCATTTACGGCATTGCTTTTACCCTCGGCGATATGCCCCGTCAAGTAATCATCGCCCTCGCAGGCAGGGTAATTTTCCCCTCTATTTCGATGCTAGCAGACTTGCCTCGCGAGGAATTGCGCGCCAAAATTATCAAAAACCGCAACTTGATTCTGATCCCTTTAGCCCTAGGCTTAGCAATTTTTGTGAGCTTTGGAGATCAGCTAATTTTAACACTGTACAGGAAAGAATATATGGCAGCATCTTGGATGATGCCTATCTTGGCTTTAGGTATTTGGCACACGACTCTCCACAGTTTGATGGGTTCTTGTTTGTTAGCTATCGGAAAATCTCAGTACGCAGCTATGGGCAATCTCGCAACTTTCTTGAGTATCGCTATTGGCATCCCAGTGGGATATCATTTTATGGGTAATTTAGGTGCTGTGATTGCTGTAGCTGTCGGTGACATTCCTACTTATTTAGTAGTTACCTACGGTCTTAGGAAAGAAGGGCTAACTTGTTTTTGGGAGGACATGAAGTTGACAGCAATGTTTTTAGGTACACTAGCAATCATACTTTTGGTGAGAAAGTCTCTGGGTGGCGGACTACCGATAGATCGCATTTCACCTGAAGATATAAGACGGAGCCATGACATATTTGTCACTACAGTTCAGAGCGCAATATTCTGACCTCTAAAATATGTCTGTATTTCCCATAAAATCCTGAGAAGCAATTCGTTGGATATCCATAAGCCAAGTGTATTGATATTTATAGCCTTTCTCAGAAAGATGAGGTATGACTGACAGCTTATATAACCTCTAAACCTATAGGGCCCAAGCCCAACTACGTCCGCCAACCTTTTTGAGAAAGGCTATAAGTAAATTCTGAGGATGTCAGTTTAATTGAGTTATGGACGCACCACAATTTTCACAAACCAGTTTTTTTGCAAAAAAAAGAGGTAGCAGCCATTTATCTTGCTAAAAAAATAGGTTTATAATACCAATTTTAAAAAAGAATGCAACAGTATTCTTCCCCCGCAATACAGCGGGGGGCTAGGGGGGTCGAAGAGTGTTGCACGATTTTAGAAAAATGGTATAAGAGTCGGAAGTGCGTCCTGGACTGTAAAATTTAATAGGGAAAATTTGGCAGTTAATTGTCAGCAGCAATAGGAGAGAAAGATTTGTGAGTATTTTTAACAAAAAAATTAATCCTTCACCCTTCGCTATTGGGCCGTTCAAACAGCCGATCGACCGCACGGCCATTTTCCTCATCCTAATGCTGAGCGTGTTAATGGGACTGCTGCTGCTGAGCGGCGATCGCACAGCGCCCAGAGTGCGAGAATTTAGTTGGGAAAACAAACAAATCGGCGCCGCAGATACCGGCTTTATTCTCAACTTCTTTCGGCCGATGAACCACTCCACCGTCGAGGAAAACTTAAAACTAGAACCGCCCCTTCCCGGAAAATTTAGTTGGGCCGGCAGGCGCATGGCTTATACCCTCAAAGATCCAGCGCCCTACGGCGTTACCTACACCTTAAAACTCGCCGGCGCCACCGACAAGTATTTTGGAGCAAACAACCAATACAAAGGAACGCCAATTCAACCGTTTAGCAGTTCTTTTCGGAGTCGCGATCGAGCTTTTGCTTACATCGGCGTTCAAGGCGAAACAGAAAGCAGATTAATGCTAGTCAATCTCACCAGCAGCGACTCGAAACCGATACCGCTGACTCCCAAAGATTTAGTTGTCACCGATTTTAAACCGTATCCCGACAGCGATCGCATTTTATTCTCCGCCACAGATCGATCGATCGCCCGTACAGGCGGCACCCTAAATCAAGAACTATTTACAGTCACCACCGGCCTCAATCCCCAATCCCCCGGATCCCAAGCCCAACCAACCCAACCAGCAGGTAAAATCGAAAAACTCTTAGACTCCAAAGACTACCAAAACCTCAAATTTGACCTCTCAGCCGACGGAAAAATCATCATTATCCAGCGCGTCAACCGCCGCAATCCCGGCGATTTCAGTCCTTGGATTTTGGAAGAAAAAGTGGCGCCCAAACCCTTGGAGAACCAACAAGGCGGAGATTTTATCATTCGCCCCGACAGCAAATCGATGGTAATATCTCAAAAACAAGGATTGGCGATCGTCCCCCTCAAACCAGAAGCAGATCCAGTAGAATTTTTGCCGAAATACGAACAAGTATTGGGGATGGCCCGGGACAACTCCGCCGCCGCCTACGTTAAATACAACAGCGACTACACTCGATCGCTCTTCATCTTAGACAACCAAGGCGCAGAACAAGAAATACTGCGTATTCCCGGTAGCATCATCGCCGTTTATTTCGATCCGCGCAAAAACAAAGACAACCAATTCCAGCGCCTCTACTGCTTGTTAGCCCAACGCCTCAAAACAGAAAGCTACAAAGAACAGCCTTTCATCGCCGCCATCGACCTCAAAAAAGACGGCACTCGTTTGGTAGGAACCATCAAACCGCTGCTAGTTTTGCCAAACCAACTAGATACCCAAATCAGTTTATCTCCCGACGGGCTGGCATTAATTTTCGACCAATCAGTCACAACAACAAAACCAACATCAGCAGACAGTCCCCGCAACGATAGCGGACAGTCGATCGCCACGGGCCGCCTCTGGCTGCTACCCTTATTAGACATACCCGGAGACAATTCTGCCGCCAAAGTACAGCCCGAAGAATTGCCCTTTGCCGGCTATCATCCCCGCTGGCTGCCGTAAACAGATTTTAAATTTTAGATTTTAGATTTTAGATTGAGTTGATACTAAGCCATACTGGTAAATATCCAATACTTTAAAAAAGAACTCCCCAGCTTATACCATTTTTCTAAAATCGTGCAACACTCTTCGACCCCCCCTAGCCCCCCCGCTGTATTGCGGGGGAAGAATACTGTTGCATTGTTTTTTAAAATTGGTATTACAATCTCAAACCTAAAATCTAAAATTCCCATGACTCCCGAAGAAATTAGTAATACCCTTAAAGACTTATTTGGCGAAAATGTTGAGACGCCTGCTGCCACTTCTTGGCAAGTTCAAACCCCTAAATTTCGCCTTTTAGTCCTGCTTTCAGAAGACGGAACTTGGCTGCGGATTTTGCTACCTATCGCCGACGCCCAAGAAGCTCAACCGTTTTTAGATCAACTGCTAGAAGCTAACTTTGACACCACCCTGGAAACTCGCTACGCCATACATCAAAACGTTTTGTGGGGAGTGTTTCAGCACAGTTGCGCTACACTCGCCGCCGCCGATTTCTCGGCCGCCGTCACCAGACTGCTAGCTTTGCAAGAACGAGGTTTGTCCGACTTTTTCGGCGGTTTAATCGAAAGCCGCATCCGTCAAATCATCAAAGCAGCCAAGATGCAGGGACAATCCATAGAAACGACCCTTCAGACTTTAGACCGTTTTTACGCAGAGGGATTGATGGGCGAAATGGAACTCGGGCGAGAGTCTCGCGAACAGACTCTCGCCGCTTGGCGCTATCAGCTAGAACGCCTTTGGCCGGAGGTGGAACCCTGAGAAGATTTTAGATTTTAGATTTTAGATTTTAGATTGCAAAAAACAAACGCCACTAAGACGGCAATCAGAGTTGAGAAGTTCCCTAAAGTTGCATTTATTGACAGTGGTAGGGCAGCAACGCCCAACGCTTAGGACTTTCTTAATTCCTGAAACCCTTGCATTCGATTGCTTCTTGCTTCTTGCTTCTTCCGATTTTGGCCTTGGCCCCAGTCTTGACCCTTAGGGCGCGGATTGGACGATCGCCCTCCGCCTCCTAGAACCCTCGATTCATGCCCGTATATTGACCAACTGCGCGCGATCGCGGTTCTCCAATTCCCTACCATCACTGAAAAATGGTATAACGTATCACAAAAGCCCCTTAATAATTTTTTAAGATTTCCGAAAACAGGCGATCGCATGGTATATCATGGTAAAAAGTTAATAACAAAACTCCGTAAGTTCCACAAAAGCTTCGATCGTTTAACATTAATTCAGAAACCAAATCTTTAGCAGACAATGCCAGGGCGATCGAGTTTTCCCATCAGGTGCTGCTGTAATTTTAAAAATTCACAATTACCCGCCACCAATTACCCGTTACCAATTAATAGCAACTAAAGTTATCCATCCCTACAAAAATTAACAGGAGTTTCATCTATGTTGGCTGTGCATCAGATTAGCTCGGAATTATCAGTGTTACAGACACCTGCAATTTGTACTTGGAACATCTCCTTAGAATCAACTCTCCTCGACTTGCCTCTCTACAACTGCCAAATAGAATTAACTCAACAGGCAAAAGAAGTAGCCCAGGCTTTTGAAGAAAATTCCATGCTTCCCGGCGTCATCTTGACCAATATGGGTACTTTTGTCGGCATCATATCCAGGCGTCAATTTTTTGAAAAAGTTAACCGTCGCTACGGGTTAGAAATGTTTTTCAAGCGACCGATAGAGGTATTATATAGATTTTCTAGGCAAGAGCTACTGGTGCTTCCCGGCAGTAAATTAATAGTAGAAGCCGCCCAGCAATCGCTTTACAGAGCGGCAGAATTAGTTTATGAACCAGTAGTAGTGGAAGTTGCACCCCAGGCATACAAACTCTTAGATGTACACCAATTAATGGTTGCTCAATCAATAATTCATCAATTGACAAATAAATTGCTCCACCAACAAACCCAAGCCAAACTTATCCAAACCGAAAAGATGGCTAGTCTGGGTAGGATTGTAGCGGGAGTAGCCCACGAAATTAGAAATCCGCTGAACTGTATTTGGGGAAATTTGACGTTTCTGCTGTCGTATTTTGAAAACTTGCTTCAGCTAATGTCAGCTTATGAAGCAGAATATCCGGAACCCTGTTCCCGAATTGATGCCCTCAAAGATGAAATAGAATTTGATTTTTTACAAGAAGATTTGCCAGTCACCTTAGAAGGCATGAAGTGGGGAGCCTCACAATTGCTAAAAATAGTCAACGGTTTGCACAACTTCTCTCACATGGACGAGACAAAGCCCGTGGAGATCGACATTCACGAATGCGTGGAGATTACGCTGTTAATTCTGAAAAACCGCTTTAAAAATGGCATAGAAGTGGTAAAAAAATACGGCGAACTGCCCCCAGTTAACGGTTACTCGGGTCAGTTGAGTCAGGTGTTTTTGAATTTGTTAGTTAACGCTCTAGACGCCCTGACAGAGTATGCAGCCGATCGCGAACTAGATACAGAGTGCGCGGACAACTGGCAGCCCCAAATCCAAATTACGACTAAAGTGGTAGAAACCGCAGAGGGCAAGTGGGCCGCCATTGCGATCGCCGATAACGGGCCCGGCATTCCCCCAGAAAATCAGCAGCACATATTTGACACATTTTTCACCACTAAACCAGCAGGCAAAGGTAGCGGTATGGGGCTGGCAATCAGCTATCAAATCGTCACAGAAAAGCACGGCGGCCAATTAAAATTGCGATCGCAGCCCGGCCACCACACCGAATTTGAAATTCTCCTGCCGATCGCTGGCAAAACATGATTAACTCAAGAACAGCCTTCAGGTTCGCCCATCCAAGTTTAGCGATCGGCTAGCTTAGTAGTTAAGTTCTCAATTTACTTTAATTAAGAGCCTGTTTCGGCAACTAAAAGTTCCAGTGGCAAATACATTCAGTCCCAAACTCCTTGGCCCTTCACTCTCCGAAGGCAGCCATAAAGATCTTTCCCTAGAATCTACCCTCCAAGATTTGCCCCTGTATCAATTTCAGGTTAAATCGAGCTGCTTGGCCGTAGTAGTTGCCGAAATCTTTGAACAGAATCGCCTAATCCCGGGAGCCGTATTGATAGAAGCAGGAAAATTGGTCGGCATGATATCCCGCAGACAACTGCTGGAATATTTACTCAAACCCCAAGGTCCCGAGCTATTTTTGCACCTACCGCTGAAAGTTCTCTACAGTTACGCTCGCGTCGAAATATTATTGCTTGCAGAGAGTACAACCATTTTGGCAGCCGCTCAACAAGCCCTGCGCCGATCGCCCGAATTGCAGTCAGAACCAATCGTAGTCCAAATCGACACCCAATCTTACCGGCTCTTAGATCCTCACGCACTAAACATCGCCTACTGGCAAATTCGCGGCATAGAAACTCAAGTCCGCTACGAAAGAGCCCAAACTCAAATGATTCAAAGCGAAAAAATGGCTAGCTTAGGCCGTTTAGTCACCGGAGTAGCCCACGAAATTTTAGATCCGGTAAGCTTCATTTGGGGCAATTTAACCTACATCAGCGAATACAGCAAAAACTTAATGCAGTTGCTATCAGTTTACGACGCACACTGTACCAATCCCCCGCCAGAAATAGCACAACTCAAAGAAGATATAGACTATGACTTTTTGCAAAACGATTTCCTCCGAACAGTTACCAGCATCAAAGCCGGAGCCGAACGTTTGAGCAAATTAGCAAGCAGTTTGCAAAACTTTTGCCACATCGACGATGTTTATCCCAAACCAGCCGACTTGCACGCCAACATAGACAGCATACTGTTGCTGCTCAAAAGTCGTTTGAGCGGGGAAATCAGAGTAATAAAAAACTACGGCTACCTGCCACCAGTTCCGTGCTATGCAGGACAGCTAAACCAAGTATTTATGAATATCTTGACCAATTCTATCAATACATTAATTAACGAAGCAGTCGGTCAAGAATTCGCGAAAGAGTTCAAAGGTGGAGCAATAAAAAACTTCGAGCGCCAGCCTCAAATTGAAATCACAACTCAAGTCTGCTGTCTCGAACCTGCGAGCGATTTGGATAAACTACACCTTCGCTGGGTTTCGATTCGCATAACAGATAACGGCCCAGGAATGTCACCTAACAAGTACAACAAAATCTTAGAATCATTCTCTACCGAAAAACGCGCCCTCAAAGAAACCAGCTTAGCCGTTAGCTATCAAATCGTGACCGGCAAACACGGCGGCGCCTTCAGAATGCGATCGCAATTAGGAACCGGCACCGAATTTGAAATCTTGTTACCGCTAGCTTAAAGAAGGAAGAAGTCATTAGTCAGTAGTCAGCAGTCAGTAGTTATTAGTTATGGGTTATTAGTTATTAGTTATTAGGAAAAATACCATACAGCCTATTCCAGGTTTATGAAGTACACCCCAGAAACCGGGTTTCTTTACAGTTCTCGCATCATTACTGATTCTGTTGCTCGAAACCCGGTTTCTCGCGATCTACATTTACATGGAATATGCTGTATAAATTAGAGGCAATCTTCTGTAGGGAAAAGGCAATGCTGTGTCCCTACCTGAAAACTGCTGTAACAGTCAACAGTCAACAGTCAACAGTCAACCATTATCTAATTGAGTGCCGCAGATTTTACAGAATTTAGCATTAGCATCATGTACAGACCAACCGCAACCCGTACAAACAGTTTCTACCTGATTAGCAGTTTTAACTAACTGTTTAATCAAATCCCCCAATTGCCAAGGAATCAGAGCAATCCCCGTCACAATCATCAAAATAGTCAGAAAGCGGCCCGATTCCGAAATCGGAGTAACATCGCCAAATCCCACCGTAGTCATCGTGACAACGGAGAAATAAACAGCATCCAAAAAAGTCCCAAAAGCTTCAGAATTTTGGGGATGTTCAACTTGATAAATCAAACCAGAATAAACAAAAATTATCGCCAGCAAAGTAAACAAAATTCTGGAAAAAATTACCCCATCTTCGCTGCTGATGCGAAGCACTGAATTTTTTAATTCCAAAAAGCGGATGAGTCGGAGAATTCTAAACCAGCGAAAAATCCGAATAAAACTGACATTGACAAATCCCAGAAAAAATGGTATAATTGCCAGCAAATCGACGATTGAGAAAAAACTAAAAATAAACTTAAATTTATAGTCAGCGCACCACAGCCGCACTAAATACTCAACAGCAAAAACGACTAAAAGGGCTGTGTCGAGAGTTTGCAATTTAATTCTTACGGGTTCGGAAATCGGGTAAGTTTCGGCGATAAAGCTGGCAGTAGATAGGAGAATTAGTCCGGTAATAATTAAACTGACGGTTCTCCCTGCGGGCGTTTCAATGTCTTCTAAATAAAAGGCAATTTGTTTGCGGTTTAACATAAATAATCTGTATTGTGTATTGTAGGTATTATGCAGGACTCGGCGATTGAAATCGCGTCTACACAAACGAAGGATTCGGCGATTGAAATCGCGTCTACACAAACGAAGTCGGCCTTCGCCGACTGAAGAATAAAGAATGTATTAAAGACAGATTTGGTATAATTCCCGTAGGTGCGGGCTCACGCCTTGTCTGTAATACAAATGAGTAATCTGGTAAACCCGCCCCGCCCCTACCTGCCGCTAATCGCTTAAAATATCGAAAGCGCTAATTTAAAATATCAGGTAATTATCGAAGATGAGCATCGAATTAACGAAGGGTGACAGATTTAATCTTTCTAAGGAGGCTCCTGATTTCAGTAAAGTTGCGATCGCCCTGGGGTGGCAAGTCAGCCAAACATCACAAAACTATGACATTGACGCATCTGTTTTCATGTTAGGGGCTGACGGTCGAATTCCCGACGAAAAATATTTTGTATTTTACAACAATTTGACATCGCCAGACGGGGCGGTGCGGCATTCGGGAGATAACACAACGGGACAAATCGAAGGCGATGACGAGACGGTTTATGTGGATTTGAGTCTGATCGATGCTGCTGTTGAGGAAATTGTGTTTGTTGTTACTGTTCACGACGGACAAGCAAAGAATCAAAATTTTAGCAGGGTGAAAAATGCTTTTATCCGGCTTTACAATTTGGAGAGCGGGAGCGAGCTGGTTCGGTATAATTTAAAAGAGGTTTTTTCGCAAGAAACGGCTTTAGAGTTTGGACGTTTGTACAGAAAGAGTGGTGAATGGAGATTTCAGGCCGTAGGACAAGGATATAATGCTGGGTTGCAAAGTTTTGTTGACAAGTATCATGTTGAGAATGCGGTGAAAAGCACTGAGAATGTGGCTCAGAAGCTTGATGATGCTGAGGTTTTGAGGCGATTTAGCGATCGGGTGGACAAGCAATTGCAGGAAGCAGCGGCAGGAGAGTCTGTTGCTAATCCTGTGAATGCGGATAATGTGGAAGCTGATAAGGATGTCGATGATTCTGTTTCTGAAATTCAGGAATCGGCACTGACTGCTGAGGAATTTTGGCAGCGGTATAAAGAGGGAGAACGAGATTTTACAGGGATTAACTTAGCAGGAGTAGACTTGAGCGGAAAAACTCTGGAATCTCCCATTAGTTTAAGTCAAGCCAACCTGAGTAATGCCAACCTGAGTAATGCCAACCTAGTCAAGGCTAATTTGATTGGAGCTAATCTGCAAGGGGCAAACTTGAACTCGACAAACCTGCACGAAGCTGATTTGATTGAAGTCAACTTTAGTGGCGCAAACTTAACTAAAGCAACTTTGTATTACGCAAGACTAATTAATGCAAATTTGAGTCAAGCCAACTTAAGCGAAGCCAAGTTAGATCAGGCAAACCTGACTGTGGCAAACCTCAGTGGAGCTAACCTAACTCAGGCAAGTCTAAGTAGTGCTAACCTGACAGGAGCCGATTTAAGTCAAGCGAAGGTAAGTAAAGTCAACCTAAGTTATGCAAACCTTAGCGGGGTTAACTTAAGTGGGGTAAGTTTGATAGGGGTCAACCTTGCAGGAGTCAACCTGAGTGGCATGAATCTAAGCGGAGTAAGCTTGACAGGGACAAACTTAACTGAAGCCAACCTCAGCGGAATTAACTTGAGTGGGGCAATTTTGATTGGGGCTTACTTTCGGGGAGCCAACTTGGATGGTGCCAACCTAACAGGGGTAAGTTTGGTTGGAGTAAACTTACAAGGCGTTAATCTGAGCGGGCAAAACTTGAGTGGGTTTAATCTCTCTGGGGCTAACCTATATGGAGCAAACTTAAGTAAAGCCAATCTATCTTCAGCAGACTTGCGCGGAGCAAATTTGAGTTATTCAAACCTAGAAAAAGCTAACTTGAAAGATGCAAAATTGGTGGGAGCAAATATGGACAATGCAAAGCTCGCAGGCGCAATTATGCCAGACGGTACAACTCACGAATAAATCAAATTCTAATGTTTGTAGTAAGGACTTTAGTCCTTATATTTCTGGAGTGACGCATTGCGACTAAAGAAACCGGGTTTTTTGCCGAATCAGTCGCCGCAAACCGATATTTTCGCGAAAAAACCCGGTTTCTGGCCCCTGTACTGGATTTAAGCACTGCGACTCTGAGAAACCGGGTTTTTGGCGGAATCTGCGGGCTGAAACGAAATATCTCGAAAAAACCCGGTTTCTGGCCCCTGTACTGGATTTAAGCACTGCGACTCTGAGAAACCGGGTTTTTGGCGGAATCTGCGGGCTGAAACGAAATATCTGGAAAAAACCCGGTTTCTGGCCCCTGTACTGGATTTAAGCACTGCGACTCTGAGAAACCGGGTTTTTTGCCGAATCGGCGCGCTGAAACGAAATATCTGGAAAAAACCCGGTTTCTGGGCCCTGGCGCGCAAGTCGTTCTAGTTGCCTTGTTCCATGAGTTCGGTGAGAGTTGTAAAAATTCGATCGCACTCTGAAGAAGCCTTGCGAACATTGTCAACATCCAACATTTCTAACAGCTTGGAAGCGTGCTGTATCTTTTGATATTCGCCTTTCGATTTTGTGTCGCGGGTAGCTGCTTTCAGACTTGGTTCTAACAAATCCTTTTCAATCATCTCTACATTCCTATTTTTAGGAATCGCATTTTCTTTAAATCCCTGCCCGTAAAATCTTTTCAAAGTATCAATATCAGCAATCAACCAAGCTTCCATCGCTTGAACCATTAGATAACAATGAGTGTCATCAACCCCAGGCGAATCCCAATTATCCCTCGACTTCAAATGCTCCCAAGGCGACTGTTTTACAACAGGTGCTTCTGAGTAAACCAGAAGTACGATAAACGCTTTTGGGTAATCTGCCAAAGCATTCTTAAAATCCCTGAAAGCATTATTCCGAGAACCACAAACAATCATATTCCACTTGATTTGATTGCTGCGGGCCATTTGCACAAGTTCTTTGAAAAAACTGCTAAATCCTTGTCGGAGCAATTGCTTTGTATTCTTGCCATCCCCACCACCTTCAATGTAAATGCGAACCTCCTTTACCATCGGTTTCCCCCGATTTCTCCCATCCGCCAGAGGTCTCCCAAACTGTAATTCTCAAGCCATTTTTTTAGTCGTTCTGGATCGAGGCGGCTCAGGTGACTTCCTCGATTATCTCGATCGCATATTAAGACAGACTCAGGACTCAGCGCCGACACCAAAGCATCCGAATGAGTTGTCACAATCAATTGTGTGCGCTGTGAGGCTTCGATTAGCATTTCAGCAATCGCAGGCAAAATGTCGGGATGCAAGCCAATCTCCGGTTCTTCAATACAGATAAGTGGCGGTGGAGTTGGATCTAGGAGTAAAGCTATTAAGAATAAATAACGCAGCGTACCGTCGGATAAACGAGTTGCGGGAATTGGCTGAATCAATCCGGTTTCGCGGATAAATATCTGGACAGTACCGCCATAAATCTTGATACTCAGTTCTTCGGCTGCATCGTAGAACAGCTTTAATTTTTCAATAATCTGCCTGCTTCCTAATTGATACTGTAAGTTGTTTAAAACCAGTCCTAAGTTGCCACCATCTTCTAGAAGTGGATGTTCCGGTAAATCAGTTTGCTGAGCTTTTCTCGATACTGAATCCCTCCCTGTCTGCCAGTTACGATATAAACCAATGTCTGCAAATGTATTACCCAGATATGATAGCTCTGGATATTGTTCAGGATCTTTTCTTTGAGATAAGATAGATTGATCGGGAATGATATCTTCTCGCCGCAGAGTCCGCAGCTTTCTTGTTTGCGGCTCGTTGTCCTCTGTAACGTTGATAACTGGGCGTCCCCGATCGCTATAACGGTAGTAAAAAAATGGCTCGCTTTCTGAACTATTGCGCGGTTCCATATCTTCTATAGCTTCGTCTACTACCTCAACTCTCTGACCTGATGTGGTAAAACTAATCTGATAGCGCAGCGGCATTGCTCGTTCTGGGTAATCTAAAATAGTCTCAATTTTTGCTGTGGGAATACCTTTTTCACCTTTCCACAAAAAATCGCTGATGCCTCCGCCTTGACGAATCGGAGCAGGTAAGTCTGTAGGTGTTGCCTTCAACAGTGCGATCGCTTCGATTAAGTTAGACTTGCCCGATGCGTTAGTACCGATCAACACGTTTAATGGTCGCAGTTCAATTGTTTCCCCCTGACTTCCATAGGAAAGGAAGTTTTGCAGTTGCAGGGAGCGAATAAATCTCTTGCCTTCCACCTTGTCCTCCTAGGCCAATTCTCAACTATTATACCTTGCGGAAGCTTTCGTTTTTAGTGTTGAATTAAGTAATTCTCAAAACTACAATGTTTGTAGTAAGGACTTCAGTCCTTAAAAATAGAAGGACTGAATTCCTCACTACGAACCTGAAGGACTGAAGTCCTCACTACGAACCTGACTGCGAACCCGAAAGTCGATCGCCCTTCCCCCCTTTCCCTCCTTCCCATCTCTTCCTTCGCGCATGAAAGCGTCTTCGCGGTTCAATCCTCCCCATCTCCAGTTCCCCGCGCATCTCCCAGCCATTACAATAGGTTCAGGAAAAAATCTTTACAAATAAGAACTCATGCAGCTCAAGTCAACAACCCGCCATATTCGCATATACACCGCCATCCTCGAAGACAACGAACTCGTACCCAGCAACGACCTTTTGACGATCGACATTGACCCAGACAACGAACTCAACTGGAACGACGAGTCAGTCAAACAGATATATGCCAAATTCGACCAACTCGTAGACTCCTACGAAGGCGAAGACTTGACGGAATACAACCTCCGCCGCATCGGTTCGGAATTGGAACACTTGGTACGATCGTTCTTACAAAAAGGCCAAATCAGCTACAACCTCAACAGCCGCGCTGTCAACTACAGCATGGGACTTCCTCAAGTTGATGCCAAAATTCACCTCTAAGGGGAGACGGGGAGACGGGGAGACGGGGAGACGGGGAGATTAAAAAAATCTTCCCTCTTCATTCTTCCTAATGACTAATGACTGCTGACTAATGACAACCGACAACTGACTCGATCAATCTTCCTCACTCCCCACCGTTTCTGCGTCTTTCCCGCTATTCTTGGGAGTTACCGCACAATTGGGATCGCGCTGCAAAAACTGTTTTACCGCAACTTGGCGGTTGGTCATAAACTGACCCCAAGCGCCCGGAAATAGCTCATCCAAGGTTTCCACCAGCGCCCACACCTCAAGATTCATCACTTGGTAATAAAAACCGTGAGAATGCTTGATCTTAGTCAGCATTTCGTCTACCTCGACGGTCGGGAGCAGCTTCGGATCGGGCAAATTCTCGGGAATGGTACTGGACTCTTGTACGGGCATGGTTAGTAACTCAACAGCTTGCAGAGGCCGATCGATTTTAAATTTTAGATTTTAGATTTTAGATTGATACCACAGATGAATCTGGGGGCTTGAACTAATATCTAATTTTTTGTGCTGCTTGCGACTCCTGTCGGGGGGCTGGCATCGGTATGCGGGTAACGTTAAATTTAACTAGACAGGCGAAACTCAGGCACTAGGCACCGATCGCCCTTCGCGACCAAACCTATAATTGATATTTATTTATACCTGCCGGCGCAGGTGACTTCTACGTAGCTGCATCGTAGCATTACAGTCAGTTCAAAGTCTCTATTCCCGCTCAAAGTCGCGATTGCTTCGTCCATTGGCACGATCGGGAATATGCTAAAAACATCGCGCCCTTCAGCTTCCTGACTTCGGTTCCGTCGCGGCGGGGTCAAGCTATGAAAGCCGATCGCCAGATTTATCGGGACGCCCACAAAATGGTAGACTGTTTTTGTCAGTAAAAGACATTAAAACCAACTGCTGGACTGGGGGAAAGTCACGCCTAAAACATTATGTGGAGAAATCTGGCGAGCACCGAAAAGTGCTACCTTGGCGAGCCTAGGAACCTGAAAAATCAGGAGATTAGCACTGTAAAGTCTTAAACATCCCCGCGTGCTGAGAAAGCGGGGATGTAAAATAATCGCCGCGTATCAACCCATCGAGGTTCAAGCGCTAGAATAGTTCAGATCAGCACTGGGCCCAAAGGCGTCAGGAACCAAACATGCAAAACTCTGTGCCAAAACACTATTTGTGGGCTGTAGGTGAAGGGATCAAAGCGTGTAAGCCCGGCGATCTGATCGCGGGTCGCTATTTGGTCAAGCGCGATCGACTTCTTGTCGATACTCAACCGGAACAGTTGCCGGAAATGCCCGAAGAGATTCCGAGTTCGATCGCTCCTTATTTGAGACTGTTTGCCTATCAGTTGCACGTACCTCAAGTATACGGACTGGTATCGTCCCGGATCGGCAAGCTCTCGGGAGATATCTGGCTGCTGGAAAATGCACCTATTTTAAAGGTGACTGAATCATTAATGCCGGAATTGGCGGACACCTGGAAAGGGGCCGAGGCCATGCGACAGCTCAATTGGCTGTGGCAAATTGCCAAAGTTTGGCAGCCGTTTATCGCTCAGGGCGTGGCTGCAACGCTGCTGACTCCCGAACTGCTGCGGGTGGAAGGGCAATTAGTCCGGTTTCTGGAATTGCAGCCCGATCGCAAACCGCCTAATTTGTCACAATTGGGCAAATTGTGGCAGCAGTGGATCGACGATGCTCACCCGGCAATTGCAAATTTTTTGCGGCAGCTTTGCCAGCAAATGGTGGCCGGTCAAGTGCGCCACGGCGAACAATTGATGGGCCAATTGGATAAAGCTCTGGCAAAATGCGGCCGATTTTACGATCGGACTGTGGAAATTGCCACGGGCACGGATGTTGGTAGAGCGCGGGCTCACAACGAGGATGCTTGCTATCCGCCCGACGGTACGGTGTTTTCGGGAATTCCGGGATCGGAGGCTTGTGCGATCGTCTGCGACGGTATCGGCGGACAAGACGGCGGCGAAGTCGCTTCGGAATTGGCGATTACTGTGCTGCGGGAGAAATTGCAGCAAATGCCCCTGCATCAAGCTAATTGGGACCCGCTGAGCCTGACTTCCAAGCTGGAACGGTCAGCTTGTGCTGCTAACGACAAAATAGCCGGTCGCAACGACACAGAACACCGCCAAGGCCGCCAGCGCATGGGTACTACCCTGGTGATGGGTTTAGCCCACATTCACGAGCTCTACGTCGCCCACGTGGGAGACAGTCGGGCCTACTGGATTACCCGCAGTGGCTGCTATCAAGTTACTCTCGATGACGATGTGGCTTGCCGCGAGGTGCGTTTGGGCTACTCCCTGTACCGGGATGCTTTGGAACAAGTGGCCGCTGGAGCTCTGATTCAAGCTTTGGGCATTACTTCTTCCAACACTCTGCACCCGACTGTGCAGCGTTTTCCGGTGGATGAGGATTGCGTTTTGCTGCTGTGCTCCGACGGTTTGAGCGATAAAGACCGGGTTGAGCAATGTTGGGAAGAGGAGATTTTGCCGATTCTCGACGGTAGCATTACTGTGGCGAAGGCGCGCGATCGACTGATCGAGATTGCTAATACTAGAAACGGTCACGATAATGTCACTGTGGCTTTGATTCACTGTCAAGCACATTTGAGGGAAGAAAGCAATACTTTGACAGAATTGTCTGTCGCACCTTTGGAAGTGCCGATCGACCTAATTTCCGACAGCGAGGATATGCCAACCGATTTGACGGAAAGCCCCAGCCTTAGCGATACGAATTCTCAAGTCAAAACGCAGTTAGTACGATCGCCGCAAAAAGGTAAAAGTCTATTTACGCTGCTGGTAAAAATTGTATTTTTGTTAGGTTTGGGAGGTGTATTTGCTTATTTTTTCATTCCTCCGGTGGGTCGGGCGATCGATACTGCCGGGGAGTCGCTTTTCGGGAAACGCCGTTTAACTAATCCTATAAACGGGCCGGAGAAAACAGTTGAATCTGCACCTACTGCGAGCAAATCTTTAGAAAAAGGCTCGTTTATAGAGATTAAAAGTTCTGCGAGTGGGGAATTGGAGAAAGAGGGCGATCGCTTGGATTTGCGAGTTGCGATCGGTGAGTCGCCAGTTAAGGGAACAGTCCCCGCCGGCAGCATTTTGCAGGTAACAAACAAACAGCTTACACCTCAAGGCAACTGGCTGGAACTGAAAGTGTGTTCGATTCCTGAAATAGCGCGATCGAACTCTCCCAAGCCCAAGTTAAATAAGGATTTTTCTAATGTTTCAACACCAGCAATCAGTCCATCTCCGGCTGTAGCAACTTCCTCGCCATCTCCGGCTGTACCAAATCCTGCACTATCTCCGGCTGTACCAAATCCTTCACTATCTCCGGCTGTAGCAACTTCCTCACCATCTCCCACAGTTAAACCAACAGTGGGAGTAGAAAGTGCCAAGTTGCAAGCGGGGGAAATCGGATGGATTCAAGAACAAGATGCTGTTTCTAAGGTAGCAACTAATCCGAGTCCCAACCCAAATCAACAGGGGAAATGCGCTGTTGCTTCTGACTCAAATCCCAAAACTAACTAAACTGTTAAGGCTTGAGTGTAGTCTTTGTTTGAAAAATCGGGTGTTCGACAGTAATGGTAATTGGTAATTGGTAATTGGTAATCGCTTGTGCCTGTTAGCTTTCTCAGTTTTCTGGAGATCGAAGACGTTCTTCGTACTATCAACCAGTCACAAAAATTGTCATACTTCATGGAGAATGAGAAAAGCTATATTTTCAGAAAATTTGATGCAGTTACCAATAAATATTACATGGTCGAGCGGATTTCACTAACAATCTTTCATTGACATCCACAATAATATCTATAAAGTGCCCCCAGCGAGCGAAAAAACTTTATAATGGGCAATTGAACGGACATGATATGAAATAATTTTAGATTTTAGATTTAATTATGCCAAATCTAAAATCTAAAAAACTTGGAAACTTATTAGCCTAATTTCTTAGAGACTTCTGCAAGTTTAGTTACCATTTGGGCGACGGCTTTGTCAACTGCTGCGCTCAAAAGTCCATCTTCATTGCTACTTCCGGAATTCCCGCCAATACCTCTGACAGAAAAACTTGAATCGCTTTGATCTGCTTCTCCTACTGCTTTGGCGGTAGCAAGAATATCTCCGGAAGCTGTTCCGATTAATCGCACGTCTATTTGCACGGTAGCTTTGGTTTTTTGGGAACCGCCACCGATACCCATGAAACTGCCGCCGCCGGATTGTTTGTCGATATTAAACTTGGTAATAGTGCCGATGAGTACGGCGTCAACTCCTAGTTTTTTGCCAATTTCGGCGGCGGTGCCGGCATCCATTGAACCGCTGCGATTTTCTTGTTTGAGGACTTGTTCGAGTTTGCTGCGATCGACTACTGTGTAAGTGCCGTTGTTAACGAGTTCGTTGATTAGCATTTCGCTGATGCCTTTGGCTGCGCCGACTCCTCTGTAGGAACTGTAATAGCTGTTGGTGGTGCCGTAGTCGAAGTCCATGACGACGAGGCGCTTTTTGGCGGTAGCTTGGGCGAGTTGGGTTGCGGGTTGGGTGGTGGCTGGTGTGGCGATCGCATTGACTGAAACGCCGACTAGCATTAGGGTAGCTAGGGAAATGCTGGTTAAGCGAGATATGGTGGTGGTTTTCATGAATTTTTTCTCACAATGCTTCTGTGCAGACTCTAGAATAGTGCACGGAACCGCCGGATGTCAGGGTTGCGGATGATAATGTTGGCACGGGCGATCGGGTTTTACTTTATTCTGACGCTAAAAATCTTTAATTTTTGTTAATTAACGGCAGATAAAAATAGAAACAGAGCAAGACTTTGATCGATGTTTCAATCCCTAATATTCGATACTTTCTTACCATAAAGAATTGGTTTAAAGCCCCAAGCCCGATCGGGGAAAAATTAAAAGAAGATGATTCATTACTCCAATCCTCTTCCTTCCATGTCAAGTGCTGTCAACTGTCAACTGAAGCCCCAGCCTCCATAAAACCCATCAACCAATTAGCCATCGTCGCCCTGCGAGTCTGTCTCGGCCCGAATTCCCCAATCTTATAGCCCTTAAACCCCAATTTTTCCTTTAGCAACTGCTTGTTTTCTGGAAGAGTCGATCGCGTCAATTTCACCGTCGCAGGTCTAGAATCAATAAAATCCGGCGGTTCAGGATAATCTGTGCGCCACTCGCTAGCAACATCAGCGCTGTTCCACTTACCAGTCTGGGCATCATAGCAGTAGCCCAGATACAGCCAAACTAAGCGGTTGACAGCAGCATCATCCATTTCTTCGTTGAGGATAGCCCAAATAGTTTCGTTGTTCAGCGGCGGCAGTTCAGACATAATTGGGATGCGATATGATAACTTTCAAAAAATTTAATTTAGATGATTCTAAATTTTAACCTGAGTTGCTCAGTTTTGAATACAAAAAGTCGTTTAACGCGCGAATTATCCCCGTAAGGTGCGAAATGCACAGTATTTCTTAAAACTCTTGTGGGGCGATGCTCAAAGCATCGCCCCCAAAATTAAATCTAAATGCGCGACAACTTACTTACCCAAAATTCCGTCCTTCTCGGCCATCGACAGCATCAAATCAATCACGCGGTTAGAATAACCCCACTCGTTGTCATACCAGGAAACCACCTTAAAAAACTTAGAATTCAGTTCAATTCCCGCACCTGCATCAAAAATGCTCGATCGCGCATCGCCCTGAAAATCCGTCGAAACCACCGCATCCTCAGTATATCCAAGAATACCTTTCAGTTCGCCAAGAGAAGCTTTCTTCATAGCTTCGCAAATTTCTTTATAGCTAGTTTCCTTCCCCGTTTTGAAAGTAAGGTCAACCACAGACACATCAGGAGTCGGCACCCGCAAAGCCATACCCGTCAATTTTCCTTTCAATTCCGGCAACACCAAACTAACAGCTTTCGCCGCACCAGTCGAAGAAGGAATAATATTTTGAGCCGCACCGCGTCCTCCCCGCCAATCTTTTTGGCTCGGGCCGTCTACAGTAGGCTGAGTAGAAGTCATCGCGTGAACAGTCGTCATCAAACCTTCTTCCAAACCGAAATTATCATTGATAACTTTGGCAATTGGCGCTAAACAATTCGTAGTGCAGCTAGCATTAGAAACAACAGTATCTTTGGCGGGGTCAAATTTGTGGTGGTTGACGCCTACTAGAAAAGTTGGAACTTTTTCTGGGTCTTTGGTTGGTGCCGAAAGTATTACTCGTTTTGCTCCCGCCGTCAAGTGTTTTGAACCGCCGTCAAAATCGGTAAACAATCCCGTAGATTCTACAACATAATCCGCACCAGCTTTACCCCACGGCAATTCTGTCGGATTTCTAATCGAAGTACAGGGAATAAAACGTCCGTCAACGACAATCCCGTCTGATTTCCCTTCAACTTCACCGTCATAAATACCGTGGGTAGAGTCGTATTTGAAAAGATAAGCCAGGTTTTCTGGCGAAACTAAGTCGTTAATACCGACAAATTCAATGTTCGGGTTTTTGATGCCGGCACGCATGACTAGCCGTCCGATGCGACCAAATCCGTTAATGCCGACTTTTAATGCAGCCATGTTTAAACTCCTATTGAAAATATCCCTAGTCGATCGCGCGTTAGCGAAGTCCTCGAAGAGCATCGCCTGTTGTGGCTTAGAATTTACCACGCTAACGGATTTGGGCACCTGATTCTTTTCTATATCTTAAGAATTCTGAATTTTGTGCGGGCGGCGAAGGGCAATTAATCCTGAAATGACCGCTGGCTAATGAGCGATCGCTGATGATTTTAAAATTGTACAACTGCTATAATTCAATACGGTTTACTTAAGGCAGATCCCCCCTAACCCCCCTTAAAAAAGGGGGGGACAAGAAAGCTCTTAAGTCCCCCGGGAGGGGGATTTAGGGGGATCTCCGGGGCATAAAAAGTGTTAAGTAAACCGTATTGTGCTATAATTAAACACAGATTTTTTGCAAATTATAGTTATTAAATTAATTAAAAAAAAACTTAGGAATGAGAATTAAATAACTTACAATCTTTATTATTCTTGTGGGATGGGCGTCCCGCCCGTTTATGGACGGGCGGGACGCCCATCCCACTTTCAAGAGTGTAAATTATTTAATTTGCGATCCTAAGTAACTAATGACTAATAACTAATCACTAATAACTATGACTAATGACCACTGACTAATGACTAATGACTAATGACTACCCAACACACTTAGTAGTGAGCAATTCCACCGCATCGGAAATAAAACACGACCCGCCAAACTTATTTAGCACTGGTCTAATATTTTCTGCAACTGCCGATATTTTATCGGGTTCGCAGAAAGCCAGCACGTAAATATTATCCAGCATACTCATTGCTAAATCATCCAATTTACGTCCCCTAGTGGTTTTTCCCGCGACACCGCGAATCACTGAATAACCGGGGACGCCAGCTTTGTCTAAACCATCTAAAATCTTTGGGAGCTCCACCGAGTTCGCCAAAATTTCTATCCTTTTAACTGCGTCCATAAGTTCACCTCCAAAACATATTGATTCCGTATAGATACATGGGAATGCCTACAACGATGTTAAACGGAAACGTCACTGCTAAGGCTGTTGAAATGTAAAGGCTGGGGTTAGCTTCTGGAACGGTCAGCCGCATAGCTGCTGGTACTGCGATGTAAGAAGCACTGGCACACAATACGGAAAATAACAGGCTATCTCCCTGCGGCATTCCGATTAGTTTGGCTATGGCTAAACCAACTCCTGCGTTAACTATGGGAATTAGGATTGCAAAGGCGATCAAGAAAATTCCTGTTTCTTGCAAATCTTTAATTCTGCTAGCAGCAACCAGTCCCATGTCTAGCAAGAAAAAAGTCAGAACGCCGTAAAATAAATCTTGAGTAAACGGACTCATAACTTCCCAACCGTGTTCTCCTGTCAGAATGCCCATAATTAGGCTGCCTACTAACAGAAAAACTGAACTGTTGAGGAAGGCTTCTTGCAGCACTTCTGCCCAAACTATTTCGCGTTTTCCTTCTTCGCCACCGAATACACTCACCAGAATTAGACCGACGATAATTGCAGGGGATTCCATTAATGCTAGCGCTGCTACCATGTAACCGTCAAAGTCGATTCCTAGTTCTTTTAGGAACGAAGTTGCGGTGATAAAGGTGACGGCGCTGATGGAACCGTAGGTGGCTGCGATCGCCGCGGCATTGTAGGAGTCTAGTTTAACCCTCAGTATGAAGAAAGTATAAACTGGTACTAGCGCTGACATCAACATGGCTGCTGCAATTGTCAGGGCGACTTGCTGGTTGATTCCGCTTCGGGACAGTTCGACGCCGCCTTTAAATCCGATCGCAAACAGCAGGTACAGCGAAAACAGTTTCGGGATGGGCGCCGGAATTTCTAAGTCAGATTTTAGGAAAATCGCCAGCATTCCCATGAAAAATGCTAATACTGGTGGATTTAAGATATTTGACGCTACGAGGCTTAAATCCACGATCGTTCACTCCCATTTCTGATTTTTTTAATATTACTTCACAAATAATTGTTACACGAGAATGGACAAATAGAGCGATCGAACTCTGGGAATGGCGATATATCTTCCTAAAGACCGTTGCAGGTGCCCAGCGCACACCCTACAACGAGTAAGGTGTGCGCTGCGTAACCACAGCCTAAGTATTTTTCCCTAACTAAGCAACTGCCAAATAAGACTCTAGAGCTTCGGAACCGCCGATCAACTTGCCGTCGATAAAGACTTGCGGCACGGTTGTAGCGCCAGTCACGGCCCGCAGCGATCGGGTTGTAACATCCCGGCCCAAGACGATTTCTTCATAATCCAAGCCCTTTTCAGTCAGCATTTTCTTAGCCTTGGCGCAGAAAGGACAGCCCATTTTTGTAAACAGCGAAACTAGCTTCGGCTTAGCTGCTGCGGAGTTGATGTAGTTGAGCATCGTCTCGGCATCGGACACTTTGAAAGGATCGCCCGGTTCCTCCGGTTCAATAAACATTTTTTCAACCAAGCCATCTTTGACTACCATCGAATAGCGCCAAGACCGCTTCCCAAAGCCTAAATCTGTTTTATCTACCAGCATTCCCATGCCTTCGGTAAACTCGCCGTTACCGTCGGGAATTAACGTCACATTGTCTGCTTCTTGGTCTTTTGCCCACTCGTTCATCACAAAAGTGTCGTTGACGGAAATACAAACGATTTCATCTACGCCATTTGCTTTGAAAACTTTGGCCAATTCGTTGTAGCCAGGGAGGTGCGTTGACGAACAAGTGGGAGTGAATGCTCCCGGTAGAGAAAAGACTGCTACAGTTTTGCCTGCAAACAAATCATCGGTGGTGACATCCACCCACTCGTTGTCCTTGCGAGTGCGAAAGGTGACTTTGGGTACTCTTTGACCTTCGTGGTTCCTCAGCATGATTTTGAATCCTTGGGTACTTGGGTTAAATTTCGTTGCTTGCTATAGCGTACTCATAACGAGTATGACTTGTCAAGGGAGGCGGGTTTTTTTCGTGGGACTTCGGGGCGCGGGACAGTCAGTGCCTTGTCTTGGCGACAGCTTGGCGATCGAGCAGATGGAAAACTTGCTGTTTAGTCCGATCCTCTTCGAGGACTTCGCTAACGCAAATTTTGCCTCCATGCCTTTGCTGCTGCTAACGCATTAGGATTTTTCACACATTCTGTCAACATTTCGATATCAAGTTCCGGTAGTAATTCGCTGTTTGTGATTAATTCATAACCGCAGTTCGACACAAATTCAACCGGAATCTCTTCTCGCAAATGGTAGATCGAAAATCGGTCATTTCGCCAGAACCAAACCTCTCGCACATTCAACCTTCTATACAGTTCTAATTTATTGATGCTGCCGCTAGTAACAATTACTTCAATTACCAAATCGGGAAATTCTTTATCAGTGCCAATACAGTAAGCTTCATCCGGTTCCGTACCGCCACTTTTTTCCTCTTGTCGCAGAGTTGTAGACCCAAAAGGGAAATATTCGATATCAGCTTCTACAAAATAAATTTCCAGCAAATTTCCAATGCGAGTTTTACCATTTTCATGGCGGCGAGAAGGTGACATGATTTCTAAAATTCCATCTAAATAAGTAACTCGATATCCCGCAGCATCTCCAATCCGATTTAGCAGTGTCTCGTATTGTTCCCAGTTCACCCTATCCGTGATGTAGCGCTCTTCAGAATCTTGACGTTGGAGTGCTTGTTCATTAAGTAATGTATCTAGCTCGATCGTCAGCATTAGTATTACCTCCTTACAAGTTGTTCTTATTTTAGCAGACGGCGGTTGAAACCGCGTCTACAAAAACGATGTCTGCCTCCGCAGACTAAGAGAGAATAACCCAAGTTTAATCGCCTTTTATTCAACCTGCGGAGGCAGGTTTTGTTCGTATCGACGCGGTTTCAACCGCCGTATTATCATCTTATTCCCAATCAAACTTTCTCCCCAAATACTCCTCTAATTCCTGATTGTAAGGTTTAAAATAATCGCTCAACAGTTCCAGAACTGACTCATTTACCCGCTGATAAGAACCGGGATTAGCATTTTGGTATTCAGACAATTGATATTCGGGCAACTCTAAAAATGCTAAAACCTGATTGACAGTTGTCGCCGCACCTGCATACAAATCTTCGCTTTTCAAAATTAACAACTGTTCTCGCGGAAAGAAAGCCAGCCAATTTTTAATAAATTCTATATACCTGCCGCGAGCTAAGTAATTCCCAGGTTCCTCGCCGATAATGTATTCTGGGTTTTGATTCAACCGTTCGATTTCGTCGCTAATTGCCCGATCGAGCGATCGCCCTTCCCAATTTAAGCCCTTTAAGCGATAAAAATGAGAAATCGCGCGATCGACCGGATTTCGCAACAGCACAATCAGTTTCACCTCTGGAAACGCGCTGTAGAGACGTTCCGGCGCTTCCCGAGAGTCAAAATAGCTCGGACTTGCCTCACCCGTTACAAATGGTTCTCCCTCCGGCATTTGCGGAAAATGAGCCAAATACCAATCAATCCCTCTGTGAAAGTGCCACGAGAAAAAATCCATCTCCTTTTTAATCGGAGTCAAAATTTGCGGTTGTTCAGCTAAATAAGTGTACAGAGAAGTCGTGCCGCACCGCTGAGAACCAATAATGATAAACTTAGGCAATTTGACTGTATTTTCTTGTGGAAAAGGCATCTTCCCTATCTCAATATTTTGAGAAACAGTCATCTTGACTGTTCTCTTACTAAAAATAGATACAAAAGTTTGCTTGTAACTGACAGTTTGATAACAGCAAATTGCCTCAGCAATTTTGCCTTGTCTCGTCAAAACTTCCCCCAAATTCAAATAAGGCCAAAAAGCCTCCGGTTGAGCATCAACAACTTCCCAGCAAAAGTTCTCAACTTCATCCAGCTTGTTTTGCTCGATCAAAACTTCCCACAAATTGTAATAAAACCACCAAGGAAGATCGGGATTTATTTGCATTGCTTGCAAAAAAGCCTCCGCCGCTTCCTCCCCATATTTTTGCTGGCTCAAAACCGCACCTAAATTGTAATAAGACCAGCAATCATCCGGTTCTTGGGCGACTGTGGCGCGGGCTGAGGCTAAAGCGCGATCGTCTTCCTGGGCAACGCTTACGCACTTTTCTTGCTCCTGCAACAACTCCTCTAATTCCGGTGACGCTTTTTCACAATTCGGCAGAAATGTCAAGAGGATTTTGTAAAAAATAATAGCGCTTTTTGGGCCGCGATACTTTACTAAACTTCTTCCTAAATTCAAATAAAATTTATGATTTTCCGGTGTAACTTGCAATTGAGATTTTTTTAAGACTAAATTTAAATCAGAATCTGTTTGTCCTAGAGCATATCCAAACTTCTCGTAAATTCCCGGCAAATCTCCGTCAATTTGAATAGCTTTTAAATACGCGACAATAGCTTCATCCCACTGTTTAAGTTTAATTAAAGCGTCGGCTAAATTGTAAAAAGACCAAGCAAAATCTGAGTTGAGTACAATCTCGCAGCGGTAAGCAGCGACAGCATCCTCCCAGCGTTCCAATTTCAGCAAAGCATCGCCCAAATTGTGATAAGACCACGAAAAATCTGGATTTAACTCAACAGCTTTTGTGTAAGCAGCGACAGCATCCTCCCAGCGTTCGAGTTTGAGAAAAACATCGCCCAAACTGTGAAAAGACCACGAAAAATCTGGATTTAATTCAACAGCTTTGCGGTAAGCAGCAACAGCCTCATCAAACTGACCGCTTTCTAGCAGGGAATTGCCCAACTTGTGGTAATCATGACTATTCATGCGAAACTCCTGCAATATTCATTAACTTCTCCAGCGAGTTCACATCCACCCGCATATCTTTATGTCCCGAATATGTATGAGTTTGGTCATCAAACAATTCAGCAATTAAATAGTAATGTTCCAAGTCACACAAATTGCTGATAGTCCAAAAGCAACTCGGTACATAAATCGGAGGAAAAATTTCAATTACTTTAGTTCCCGGAGTGCAAAAAACTAGATTAGTCAATCCCCCTCCGTGAGGTGATACAACTACTTTAGCCGCAGCCAAACACCTGGCTTGTTCCGCTACAGACATGGTTTCTAGTTTGACTGTACGAAACCCAAACTTTTCTAAACAGGTGACAACCTCTTCCTCGTTGACAATTCGCCGGTAGGATGCGTTTTCTCGGCTGATATAAATTTTTTCTGAATAATTTGTATTTAGCGCCTGCTGTTCATTTAAAAATATTTGTTTGAGATAGTCGCACTTCCATTGAGAAACTGCTCCCGCTCCGTCATAAGATATTGACGGAACTATTAATTTATCGGCGGTAATGTGGAGGTTGCAGCGACTTTCTAAAATTTTATCCGGCGGAATTCCTAAAATCTTTAAAGTTTCAGCTTGATAGGAAGAATCGCAGGCATTGACAACAAACTTATCTATAGTTTCTATCAATCCGCTCCGCTGTAAAAGGTCAAATCGCGTTATCACATCAAACATCCAATGAAAATAAGCGGCTCCACCCCAGCGAGCCGATAAAAAAGCCACATTTCCATCGACGTGTTCAGCGGGAGGCAATTTGTCGGAAGTTATTACCAATTCTGAACAACCCATTGAGATATCAGCAACAAGTTTATTGTATGAAGTAATGACGGCGGTTGTCACAACATCGGCCCAAGCTCGTCCGTTTGGAAGTACGGTAACAAAAGCTTTTCTTGAATGAGTTTGATTCGCCCAAAATCTGCTGTGGCTGTCGATTGTTTTGGAAGTTGATAAATTGATTTCACTCGCAGGATGGATGTCAATGCAGGTGAGGTGCGGATTTGATTCGGCTGCAATTGCCAAATCTTCTGTAAATCCACAGTATTTTTTGAGAACACTTAATGGTAAGATTTGATTGTTGCATTTTAGGCGATCGCTCTCCTCGACTGCTGCTTGTTGTTCCAGAGCGTACCCTATATTATCGTAAGCTTCAAACAAATCGGGTTTAATTTGCAGGGTTTGAACTAAATTAGTGATTGCCGGTTCCCACTGCTGTTTTGCAATCAAACTCAAACCCAATCCTTCGTAACACCAACAGGATTTTGGATCGATATTGATGCCTTTTTCGTAAATTGCGATCGCCCTTTCCAATTCGCCTTGCACCCGCCAAGCATCGGCCAACTTCTTGTACAGCCAACTGTGCTCGGGTTCTAGCTCAACAGCACGAGCAAAAGCAACCGCTGCTTCCGGCCAATTTTCTTGTTTTTCCAGAACTTCCCCCAAACTATTGTACAGCCAACAATCGGGATTTAATTCAATAGCTTTGCGGTAAGCCGCTGCCGCATCTTCCCAATTTTTTAGTTCAATCAAAGCCTTACCCAACCTCTCATAAGACCAATAAAAATCCGCATTTAGTGCAATAAATTTGCGGTAAGCCGTTGCAGCTTCCTCCCACTCAGAAAGCTTCATCAACCTATCGCCTAAACCGCTGTAATTCCAGCAAAAATCGGGATTTAACTCAATAGCTTTGCGGTAAGCAGCAGCGGCTTCGCCATATCGATCGAGTTGCTGCAAGGTTTCTCCCAAAAAGTGGTAAGCCCAACTAAAATTAGGATTTAGTGCGATCGCCTGTTGGTAAGCGACTACAGCTTCATTCCACAACTCTTTATCTTGCAGACTTTTACCCAACTTGTGGTAGGTTAAATAATTGCCAGACTTAATTGTAATAGCAGTTTGATAGCAGGCGATCGCCTCATCGAGATAAGCCCCATCTGCCGCAATCTGCCCCAACTTTTCCCAACCTTGACACAAAACAGCTTGCTCTTCGCCCAAACTTTGATTGCCGATTTTTTTAACAATCAGTTGATAGCCTTTGTGGACTACTTCTAACTGACTCCCAAACATCTCCAAAAAAACATCGATCCCGATTTTAGTATTTTGCTCCGGGTTGTCGGGATAGGTAAATTCATAATCGTCAAAAATCATCAATCCGCCCACTTTCACCACCCTCCAAGATAAAATCGCATCTTGCAGAGCGCTGGTGGCTTTGTGACACCCGTCAATGTAAGCAATATCGTAAGATTCTGAATCCAAAGTTACTAACACTTTCTGAGAATAACCTTGCAAGGGAATTACTTTGTCGCCCGAACCCGTTTTCGCAATATTGCCGTGAAATTGCTCTTGGAAATACAAATCAATACAAGTAATATTGGCCGTTGGATGAGTTAAAATATTATCCAACAACCAGCAAGCTGACATTCCTTGCAAACTGCCAATTTCTACTACTTTAAAATCCGCAATTCCCGCTAAATGCTGCAAATGCAGTTTCCAAATTTGAATATTGTGGGTAAACCAATCTTGGGTAAATTGATAATTTTTGGCCGCACACTCAGGCCAACCTCTCAATTCAGCAGCTTTTTGGTGGAAAACCATCGCTTCTTCCACGCGCCCCAATCGCGGTAAAAGATTTCCCAAATCGCTGTAAGGCTTAGAATTAGTCGGATCTATTTCTATTTGACTGCGGTAAGTGGCAACCGCTTCATCCAATAAATTTGCCCGAATTAAGGCAAAGCCTAAATTGGAATAAAACACCAGAATATCTGGTTTGAGTTCGAGGGCTTTGCGGTAGCAACTAATAGCTTCTTGCCACATTTGTTTGTGAGCAAAAGATTCTCCTAAATAATTGTGTGCCCAATAGGAATCATTATTGATTTCCAGCACTTGACGGTAACATTGAATAGCTTCATCAAATTCGCGTCTTTGCGCGAAAAGATTGCCCAAACCCATATAAGATCGAGCGTAATTCGGATTGATTTCGAGGCTTTGCCGGTAACAGGCGATCGCCCGATCGCCTTCTCCTCGCTCCGCCCAAGTTTGACCCAAGCTGTGGTAAGATTCAAAAGAATCTGGATTGATGGCAATGGCTTGTCGGTAATTGGCGATCGCCTCATCCCACCGTTTCTGTGCGACCAGCATTTCCCCCAGATTGTGATAAGCTGTTGCCAGCTTCGGGTCTAGTTCAATTGCCCGCGAATAACACTCAGTAGCGCGATCGAGCTTTCCCAATTCAACTAAACTATTTCCCAGAGTGACGTTTTCCTCAGCCGTTGCCCAATTTGGCTCGATCTTGAAAGCTTGATACCAACAGTCTGCCGCCTCTACTCGCCGATCCAACTGCATCCAAATTTTGGCCAACAGCCGATAAGCAGCAGCAAAATTCGGTGCAAGGGCGATCGCTTTTTCACAACTTGCGATCGCCTTTTTCCACTGTTGTCCTTGAGAATACAAACTGCCTAGATTAGCATAAACTTCCGGCAAATTCGGATTGCGATCGAGTGCCGCTTCATACCACTGTTTAGCCTGCTCGACTTCACCTCGAACCTGCATTACCTTCCCCAGTGTCTGACAAGCTGCTGCCAAATTCGGTTCAATTTTCAGCGCTGACTCGCAAGCAGCAACTGCCTCATTCAACCTTCCTTCAACCAAATAAACTTCTGCTTGCCGATTCAAATCAACCGCTGCTTTTTCCATCTTCTCAATCGAGGGCATAAATAAACTTACTCCAGACGCCAGCTAACCCAAACCAACTACTTCAACCATCCTTTTGAGCGAACTCAAGTTCACCAAAATATCCTCAGTCAGCGAATTCTGATACATCAACTGTCTAATAGGATAGCATTCAAAAGCCTCACCCGCTAAAAAGTAATGTTCCAACTGCAAATATTGACTGATTCCCCAGTAATAATGACTGATATAATGAGGCGACACCAACTCAATTACTTTAGTTCCAGATTTACAAAAAATCGTATTTGTCAACCCGCTGCCGTGGGCAGCAACTATCACCTCAGCATGATAAAAATGAGCAATTTGTTCAGCCAAAGACATCGACTCCGGCAAAATAGAAACAAAGCCAGATTTTTCCAAAACCTCAACCACATCTTCCTCGTTCAAAACTCGGCGATATCTAGCTTTGCTGCGACTGATGTAAATGCGTTTTGGATAGTTTGAACCAGGTATAATTCCCTTGAGAAACTCCCGCCTCAAAAAATCGATCGCCCATCCGGACGGCCAGCCCAAATATCCCGCAAAAGAAGGTACAATTAACTCTGTTGCTTGCAGGTGAGGAATACGATCGCTCTCCAAAACCTTTTCTGTTGGAATTTCCAGAATCCTGAGACTTTCCCGCTGAAAATCGTGCTGACAGCTATTCACCAAAAACCAATCAATTTCCGCCAAATCCCTACCGCTGCGGCGTAGCAATTCTATCCTCGGCAAAACGTCCACCATCCAGTGAAAATAGACACTTCCCGACAAACCAGAAAGCACCGCCACGCTGCCGTCAATTTGCTTTAAAGGCCCAAAAGATTCTAAATTAAAAACGCTGTGTTTTCTCACATCATGTTTCTCGCATCCCGGCAACAAACCAGGATAATCTCTCGACACATCAGCCAACAAATAATTGTCCGGAGTAATGACAGCAATCGCCTTGCAAATCAGCCAATAATTTTGCTCGGGGACAATCCAAACTCGTCCTTTGGGAATCTGTGCCACAAAAGTTTTTGGTGGATCCACAGGTATCGGCTGCGAGTTAGACAAACGGCAAACTCCCCAACCCAAATGCACCGGATCGAACCACTTAGAAATTCGCTGCAAACACAGCCCGCAAGTTAAACCGGCACAATCGGAATTTGCCAACTGCGAATTAACAGAAAATTTAGAATTCGGAATATTTTCTCCCCTGGCTTCTGTTGCAGATTCCCAAACAATTTCCACATAATTGCCAGCATCCAACTTAGCATTAACCAGCCAGTCCCAACTCGATAAATAAATACCGCGCGGACGTTCTAAATAATTGCTTTCTGAGGATATAAAAGTCTGTTTCTCCCACTGTTTGGGGTCTCCATACCCGTGCAATTGCAACTCTAAAACCTGTTGATAATAATCGATCGCCCTTTCCAAGCGTCCCTGTTTTTCCAGCAGTTTCGCCAACTCAAAATAAACATGAGGTAAAGCTGGTTGAATTTTCAAAGCCATGCGGTAAACGACAATTGCCGCGCCGAATCGGTGCTGCTGGGCCAAGCAATTTCCCAGCCGCCAGTAAAGCTCGGGATTTTGCGGCTGAATTTGCACAGCTTTTTGATAATAAGCAGCGGCTGATTCATAGCCGCCGTACTCTGTTAAAGCATTCCCCAAATGCAGGTAAATTTCTGCTAAATAATCGCAAATTTCAGCAATCGGGAATTGGGCATCGGGAATTGGGAATTGGGAATCGGGAATTGGGAATTGGGAATTGGGAATTGGGAATTGGGAATTGGGAATTGGGAATTGGGAATTGGGAATTGGTAATTGGGAATTGGTAATTGGTAATTGGGAATTGGGAATTGGGAATTGGGAATTGGTAATTAATCTTCCCTCTTTCTTCTTGCTTCTGCCTTCTTCCTTGACTTTTAAATCCGTTACATCCGTTACATCCGTTACATCCGTTACATCCGCTACAAAATCCGTTGCCGAACTTCCCATCAATGCTGTGAGAAATCGATCGCACGCAGCGATCGCCCTTGACAATTCATCATCCTCTACAGCAGCAGCTTGCCTCACTTCTCCCAAACGGCAGTAAGCCTCAACAAAATCTGGCTTCAGAGCTATTGCACGCTCAAAATAAGCCATGGCTTCGGCAATTTTGCCCAAAACCATCAAAGAAAATCCGGCGTCCGTACAGCCCGAAATATGCTCGGGATTGAGTTCGATTACCCGATCGAAACAAGCAACCGCCGCCAAATGTTCCCCCTGCAATTGCCAAGCTTTCCCCAGATTGTAGTGAGCCAAAACCATCTCCGGCTCTAGCTCGATCGCGCGACGGTAAGATGCGATCGCCTTTTCGGGACTTGTCTGGTGGAACACCTGGCCCAAATTGTTGTGCAGCGTCGCCCAATCCGGCTTAATCTCGATCGCCCGCTGGTAAATCTCGATCGCCTCAGCAGGGCGATCTTCCTTCAGCAAAATCACACCCAGATTGCTGTAAGCTTCCACATAATCGGGCCCGAGGGCGATCGCCTGACGGTAGCTATCAATTGCCGCTTCTAGCTGATTATTTTCATTTAAAACCACAGCCAGATTGAATACTGCAAGCAGATAATCGGGTTTTTGGGCGATCGCCTTTCGGTAACAGTCGATCGCCCCCAACAAATTACCCTGCAGGTGAAAAACATTTCCCAAGTTATAATTAACTTCCGGCCAATTTGGTTTCAACTCCAGAGCTTGCCGGTAGTGAAAAGCCGCCTCATCCAGCCAGCAATAATCGCTGTAAAGTTGACCCAAATAAGCATGAGCCACTACAAATTTGGGGGAAATCTCCAAAGCTTGGACAAAAGCGTCTCTTGCCGCCGTCGGATCGCCGCTCGCTTCGAGGATTTCACCTAAAGTGGTGTAAGCTAGCGGCGAAAATGGCTGTAGTTCGATCGCCCGATGGCAAAAATCGATCGCCTCAGTTAACTTTCCCTGCTTCAAATAAACTTGGGCTTGCCGGATGTATTCTTGAGTGGTCATTGCTTGCGGTGCAGTTGCGGTTGCTTTACCGCTTCAGGAAAACGTATAAATTCTGATTTTAAAACTTTGTATGTATATTTTAGGCGATCGGGTGCAGGACACGGCGCCGGGCCCGATCTCTGTCAACTTAAGTCTGAAATCCTCGATCTCTCTGGTTTGTACCAAGCGTCTCGATCCCCCTCCCATCGCCCGGATAGTCGGGGAGTAGGGATTGACGAAATATCGCTTCTTGTCCCCCCCTTATTAAGGGGGGCTAGGGGGGATCTGGCCTCGGATGTAAACGACATTTCTCAGGGGTTTAGCGCGCTGATTGACAGTTTCACAAAGGGCAGTGCCCTGTCCAAAGCTGTATTTCATAGAATCGAAAACTGCTATATTTTGTGCGATCGGGCGATCGATTAATTTGAGCGATCGATTTCATCACTTACGGACAAAATGCCTCAAATCCCGAGCCCACTCCTAGCCCCCCGATCGAACGGGGAAACCTCAAAGCCCCCCTTTTGAAGGGGGGTTGGGGGGATCGATGCGTCCAGCAATGGATTTTTTTTAATGCCCCTGCTTCACTTGAGTCATTGAATATTTCAACCTCACCCCGCTGGTGGCAGAGTGAGGTTGAAATCCTTTAAAACTATCGGCTTTTGTGAGAACAGCCCCGGATCGAATCCTGTGCCGCCCCACAACCGCCAGTTGTTTTAGAACAGCTCGAAATTGTTCGAGGTAATTGTCAGGTTCGGTGCCAGTTGAGCAACCTGTAGCACTCCGTTGCCACCGTTGAAGAACAACCCACCGCTTGTTGGATCGTAGATCAACTTGTTCGTGGTCGATCCTGGGCTGTTAACGCTGAAATTAGAAACCACGACAAACTCGCTGGCCTCGAAGCTGGTACCCAAGCCAGCGAACACACCGCCCTGCTTCAAGCGAATCTTATCTTCAGCAGGCGTAAAGTCAGTGATCGTGTCTATGCCGTCTAATGTACCGCTAACGACCGAGGTGGCGAAGTAGAACGTGTCGCTGCCAGCACCGCCAGTCAGGACATCGCTGCCTCTGTCGCCAGAGATAAAGTCATTGCCAGCGCCACCATCGACAGTATCGCTGCCTTTACCGCCCCAGAGGGTATCGTTGCCATCGCCACCGCCGACAGTATCGCTGCCTTCGCCGCCGAACAGGGTATCGTTACCAGTTCCGCCGAGTACGACATCGTTGCCTTTGTCTCCAGAAACCAAGTCATTGCCAGCACCGCCGTCGAGCAGGTCATTCCCTTTACCGCCAAAGATTCTGTCATCACCGTCACCGCCAGAGACAGCATCATTGCCACTGCCTGAAACGAGGGCATCGTTACCGCTGCCGCCGCCGAGACTGTCATTGCCGCCACCGGAAAAAATGATGTCGTCCCCACCGTTACCGGCGATGACATCATCGCCCCCAAAGGTCAGGATGATATCGTTGAGATTGCCTGCACTTAATCTGTTTGCGCCTGTGGTGCCGACAACACTGGAGCCGCCAGCTCCTGGCAAAGAAACTGCTGGTTGTGTTGGATTAGTTACCTGTGTCATTTACACTCCTCCTAAAAGATGAATCACTTTTCTACAATACACTTTTCCCTCCAAAGGGATTCAATAAATCGAACCGGACATCGGTTGAGACCCTAATTGACCCGGCTGCTATAAGCTGTCATGTAATTTAATTTTTGACATACTCACCGCCCTAAAAGTGCGGTGATTCTTGACGCTTCATCGACTGATGCTGGTCGTAGTCTTACTCTGTCTCTGCGTCCGTTTAGAGTCTCCCAATGCCCTATGGCGACTTTTTACTCTGCTATCCTACGGTTGGAGCTAACCATTGCCCTTATAGCCGTCTCTAAGTTTGCCCGCATCGTAGCTGTTTCAACGCGTCTTGGGCCTAGAAATCTTTTGAGTGTTGTTATATTACAGGCTTTGCCAATAAAATTAGGAACAATTAAAACCGTCCTAAAAGGACGGGGCTTGTATCCCAAATTTTTGGTCAGCAGGGAGCCGGGAACCGCGAGTTGAATCTTGTATTCGTTGAGCAGCAAGTATCAGTTGTTTTCTGCCTTGGACTCTCGGCTCCATCACTCCCTCCTCTAACACGAAAATATTCCACTTAAACGTTTGTGAGTCTACCATACGTACCTTGGGTGCGGCTACTTATTTTTTAAACTGTAGCCAGAAATACACATAGACCATTTGTTAATGGGAGTATGCTGCTATACAAATCCTAGACAAGTCTAGACATTTGCTTCTTACTTCATCGGGAGCATGGGAGCGGTTATCCCTCGGTAAGCTTTCACGTTTTAGCCAAGCGCGATAAATTAATTGCTCTCAAGATTGAGAAATTGCACCGCAGTCCTTGGCAACTGTCGATCGCCCCCTGCGTTCGATCGCCCGCCATCGAGCTTGAACTGAGCGGCGATTTTTCAGTAGACTCTGAATCACTAGACTTTTAAGTTCCGCCCAGAGTTCCCGAAAAATAAAATTTGTTGAGCAGCACATTGTTCCCTGGAAATTCAGCCCGATCGGCGTGAACCCCCAGAGTTATGATTTGAGATTTTTATACTCTAAGATTATTTATATTTTGGCGATCGATTGGGAAATCGATTACTTAAGCACATAGCATCGCTTTCTTAGATTGAAGCCTTCAACTTCGTTCTGCAGCAGACCGAACGAAGTTGAAAACTCTCAAAATTGTCAGACTGCCACGTGAGAACAGCCCCGGAATCTGTCCGGTGCTGTTCTCACAAGAGCTAGTTACTCTAGAACAGCTCGAAGTTGTTGCGGCTGACAGCAGTGGAGCTAAGATTGAGCCCTGGTTGCAGTTGAGCCACAGTTTTCACTCCGCCGTTGCCTGGGTTGTAGTACAACAAACCGTTTTGCGGGTCGTAGACGATCTTGTTCAAAGTATTTGCTGGTGCGCTTGCGGGGGCAAAACCAGCAACCACGATAAAGTCAGTAGCATCGAAAGAGCCACCCAAACCAGAGAAAGCATTGCGATCGAAACTGAGTTTATCTTCACCGGGGTTAAAGTCGGTAATTGTGTCAATTCCATAATCGCCACCAACACCAGCGAAGTAGAACGTATCGCTACCGGCACCGCCAGTCAGAAGGTCAGCTCCTCTGTCGCCAGAGATAAAGTCATCCCCTCTCCCGCCATCGACAGTATCGTTCCCTCGGCCGCCGAACAGGCTGTCGTTGCCGTCACCGCCCAAAACGATATCGTTGCCGTCACCACCCAAAGCAGTATCGTTACCCGATCCGCCAAGTACGGTGTCATTGCCCCGATCTCCAGAGACGAAATCATCCCAATCACCGCCGTTGACGAGATCGAAACCTTTACCGCCGAAGAGAGTGTCGTTGCCGTTGCCACCATCGACTACATCGTTGCCTGTACCAGCATAGACAGTATCATTGTCGCTGCCACCACCCACACTATCATTGCCACCTCCTGAAAAAATCAGGTCATTCTCACCGCCACCAGCGATGATATCGTTGCCCCCAAAAGTCAGGATGATATCTTCTTCGATCGTTCCCCGTATCCTGTTATCGCCTTGGGTGCCGATAATATCAAGTCCACCCGCACGATTTTCAACCGCAGATGCTGGCTGAGTTGGATTAGTTACCTGTGTCATTTACATTCCCCCCCCCTTACATCAATTATTTTTTCTACTTGTTCCCTTCAACGGGATTTCATCAATTAAACCGGACATCGGTTGAGACCCAGATTGACCCGGCTGCTATAGGCTGTCATGTACCATTTTTAATGGGACTATGCTCTTTGATAGAACTTGCACGCCCGATCGCTAATAAAATAATGGTCGAGGGCACAAGTTGCGAGCCAGGATTGCGTAATAATTAACAGAGTGCCATTTTTTAGTACGCTTCAATCAACCTGACTGTTGAGTTAAAATATTAGTTCCCAAAAAAAACAAAAAAACTAGATTTACCTCCAAAGCCTTAAGCAGCAAGGTTTTAGAGGTCGAAACCAGCGATCCCCACAAGTGTTCTCTGGGAATTGCCCGTGCCTAAGATATTTTCTGTCATGGGAACCACGTCAACGCAGCCTTCCACAACAAATCAATAGCAGCCCTTTGTAAAAGTGTCAGTGCTGCCTAAGTCTTAGGCAAGTTTGAATACAGTTATATTTAAAAATTTAATTTGATAAATTATAGTTTTCAGCAATTATTTTATTGCTAATTGCTAATTCCGACGCGCTCGACCACAATAAATTAACAATTAGCAATTTTCCGGAAAATTGGTTGGCATTCATAGACAAGCTGTACTATTTACCCGCTGAGTGTGATTCTAAGTCTGCTGGTGACCCGTTGACATAGCTCTGGCTGTCGTAGCTGTAGATGTGAGCGTCACTTTGGAAAAGATAATTGATTGAAGTAGCTGCATAGTATGTCAGCGCTAGCAGCGACACTGCGTTAAGAATTCCATAAATTCGCTTCTCAGACATTTCGTTCATTTTCACTCCTACTTTTTGTGCAAATAGCAAATTTGGATACTGTGACGGCACTTTTTTTGAGAAGTTCCCACAAATGCAGCACCAAATAAAAATCTGAACCTTCGCCTTATGAACTCGCGAACCTGCCCTCAAAGCAAGTCCTGCTTGAGATTAGCAGGAGTTTTTGTTGGCTATTTCATATTGCAGTGTCTATCTTTAATTGTGTATCTAACTGTGGTAAGAGTTCGGGAATTGTGGCGACATCGAACTCTACAATTGTCTGTTTGTAAGCTGCTACCATTTGCAAATATCTAGCATCAAAAACTTACAGGGTAAAGAGTATGGCTTTTTATCAAAAACCAGTAAGGATTTTCGCAAATTCGATTCATGGTACGCAGAAGCCGGAAATAATAAAAATTATTAAGTTGTCAGCGGAACGCTAAAATATGTCTGAAGTTATACTCTTGCCAGCAACAGAACCTGTTATATTTCCTGTTAAGTTTGAGCTTGGTGGATGTAGCAGATAATTTATGAGTGAAAAAATGTTGCGGTCGCTGTCCCCAAATCGGGGTCTCACACTTTTGACTGAGTGGCAGCCTTAAATCACAATCTGACCAAATAACAGCAGGCATCTAAAAACAGAAGGCAGAATTTGATAGCGGTAAAAACATACTGTTTTGGGATTCAGCATTTTTCTTATCTGATTCCACCTTCTAGATGCCATGTTTTGTCATAAAACAGAACAAGATGATTTACTCGATGCCAGGAGCGAGGAATGATGATTCAGGCAAGATGACTAACTATGTTTGAGTCAGCTACTTCCACAATTTATTATAATTTTTGCTCGGATTTAGCTTCTTGTTCAACCGACTTCCTGCTACTAATTTGCAACAGGGATAAGGGTAGAACAATAGGCCAAACCAGGGGGCCGAGCAGTAGGGCTACCCAAGAGAGCAAGTCTTTTTTGGATGTTGAAGCATCGTTCCAAAAAACAATGAACCAAACAACAAAAACGATTAAGGAAACCGAAAAGTAGCCAATAATGAGCATTCTTTTACCTGCCTGCCTGTAGGTGGGGTCGAAGTATTGATAATTTATTGTATCTCAGGCTGCGGCTCGCCGATCGCAACTGGATGCCTCGGTCAAGAGTGTTGAAAACGAACAGTTTCACAAGTCTCCTAGTCCACAGCCTAGGATGTCGGAGGCACACCGACGAAACCACCAACAATCGCCCTCAAAGTCTTGCCATCAGGAGTTTTTGAGATTTCGTCCAACCTGGAGGCTACCGCCACAATCACAGCAAATGCGATCGAGGTCTCTCCTTTTAGGTGATTTGACTCACGTACACTTAGAGATTTAGATCACAAGCAGATCTCAGAAAGATCACAGAGCTTAGCCGACGGCAATCACCCTACTCTGTTCTGAAATGCTGGATATTAGAATAGTCGAGTTCAACGAGATTTCATGCAAACTCTGACTTTTAAATCCGATCGCACGATCGCTGAACTATTTTATCAAGTCACGCATTCGGGCAATCTGAGTCGTACCGAAAGTCACGGACTGCGTGCACTTTGTGAAAGCGCTCTGTGCCAAGACGACCGAGATGCAGTCAACCGTCTACTTCACGCCATCCGCCGCGGATGGGTCAGAATTTCCGATTAGTACCCTCAGACAGTAAGTTTAGATCGGTAGTTCTACTCTGTCTGGTGTAAAGCTTTGCCCGCAAGTAAGATTTGAGTGAGTAGGTCGCTCCATTAACCCTCTCAAAAATATTGTTTGCTGCGATCGTGGCGATCGCACCCGGTTTCTTGAAGATGCCGGGATTTTTGATGCAAAACCGTTAACAGTCCTTAGTGCTGTCCCCGCACGCGGACAGTAGTCAGCAGTCAGCAGCGGGCACTCATTAAGTATATCTACGGAAAAAAAACTACACAAAGATACCCAGTAAATGCAAGCAAAGTGGGTTTCCCAACACCGTAAAAGTTTTACGTTTAATATCCGTTGATTTAGTTAGTAGTAATTACTTAGTAGTCATCGCAAAAAAAAGGCAGTACATTGTAGGTGTTCTTCAGCGTCAAGATCGCTCATATACAAAAGAGTAAATGAGTGTTCTCACCCCTCAACGCATCTATGTTTATTGGTAAGGACATACTTAGTGATTTGTTAAATTAATATTAATTTGTTTGTCAGCATCTTTTAACAAACAACACAGATTTGGGAGTTACTAAAAGGAGGAATCGGGACAGAGTTTGTGTTTCGAGTTGCTCTCTCGATCGAGAAAACATCTGCTCCCCAAGTCCCATTGACACAAATCACCAATCAAGACAGAATCGATCACATTTACTGGCGTATTTGAATCACATAAATATTTGGAAAATCAGTCAATAATGTCAAAAGTGATTTCAAAAAAAACCAATGATGACCCAAACGTTTTTACCTCAATTTACGATTGCAGAGCTAGTGTTTCAGGTATATCACTCCGGTCTGCTGACTCCCACTCACCGACAACAGCTCAAGAGTGCGCTATTAAATGACTGTCTTACCGAAGAAGATCAAACAGCCATCAACCGCTTGCTCCACGCGGTTCGCCGGGGCTGGCTGAAAGTTGTAGATTAAACTGTTACCCAAAATTTTGCCACTTCTCTTTAAATGCACTGTCAATCAATTTGAGATTTGAGATTTGAGATTTGAGATTTGAGATTGTCTCAACAGATAAATCTGGAGATTGAACTTTGATCTAAAATTTTTGACTCTCCACTAGGCGAGTCTCGGAGGCCTGTCTCCGTTTTTGGGCGGGGTAACCTGAAGATCGAATTAAATCCCCTCAATAAAATCTGGAATTAAGCTAAATGTAGGGTGCGCCACCAGCACCCTGCGGTTTTAAATTCTGTGTTGCAAGCTTATTTACTCCGAGATTGTGCCGTCAGGCATCATAGCTTCTCTCAGATTCGCCTCCTTCCAATTTGTCCCGCGCAAAGAAGCTTGATGCAAGTTTGCTCCCCTGAAATTTGCTCCCTTAAGGGAAACTCCGCTCAAATCTGCTAGATGCAGATTTGCACAAATCAGGTTAGCTCCGCTCAAATCTGCTCCCTTCAAATTAGCTTTTTCGAGATTTGCTTCTGTCAAATTAGCCCAACTCAAATTTGCTTGAGTGAGATTAGCATGGCTGAGATCGGCTTGTGTTAAGTTGGCGTCAGTTAAATTTGCTTGAGTCAGGTTGATTCCGCAAAGTTTTACTTCTGTCAAATTGGCACCTTGCAAGTTAGCGTTAACTGCATAAACTTGAATCAAAATTGCCCGTTGAAGATTGGCATCTCTGATGTCTGCACCCCTGAGACTCGCGCCCGTTAAATCTGCTCCGCTGAGCACGGCACTCCGCAAGATAGCTCCGCTCAAGTTTGCTCCCATCGCCTCGCATTCGCCGAAATTAGCCGACATGAGGTTGGCTTGGGAGAAGTCGGCTTTGCTGATATCTGCTTGATACAGATTGGCTCTGTAGAGCGTTATGCCGATCGCACTTGCACCTGTTAAACTAGCTTGACTCAGGTCAATATCGCGCAAATTTATCCTTGACATATCGATCCCAGCCAAGTCTACTCTACGAAAAACTCGTTCTCCCGCTGCATACCGTCTGAGAAGTTCCTCTGCATTCATGTTATTTTTCCCAAAATATTGAATAATATCTTTGATATTTCAATAATATTAGGCATGAGCGACCTTTACGTTTCTTGGTCTGAGTACCATCGAAAAATTGAGGATTTGGCTGTAAAAATTAATGAATCTCAATGGAAATTCGATCGCATTGTCTGTTTGGCGAGGGGAGGGCTGCGCGTCGGCGATACTCTGTCGCGGATTTTCGACAAACCCCTGGCGATTTTAGCGGCCTCGTCCTATGGTGGGGCGGAGGGAAAAGTCCGGCGGGCGATCGAATTTGCGCGTAATTTGACAATGGTGGGCGATAATTTGGGCAGTCGCATTCTGCTAGTTGACGATTTGGTAGATTCGGGAATTAGTTTAGAGCAAGCTATTGTTTGGCTGCAAAACCGCTACGGCGATGATATTCAGGAAATTCGGACTGCTGTGCTTTGGTACAAGGCTTGTTCTGTGGCGAAACCGGATTATTATGTAGATTATTTGCCGGATAATCCTTGGATTCACCAACCTTTTGAAAGGTACGAAAAGATGAGTGCGGCTGATTTGGCGGCGAAAGCGGGGAGTTACTGAAATCCGCCCCTAGGCGTGTTTTGTTTGAAGTTGCTCTTTTACCCAAGCTCGAAATGCTCTGATTGTTGGGCTTCTTCCTTGGGTGTTGGCGCGATCGACATATTGGCGAATTATATCAACAATGGGAAAATAAAAGACGGCGGTTGAAACCGCGCCTATAAAAACGAAGTCCGGATGGTGCGCGGACTGAAGAGAGTAAATGAATAAAACAACGTAATTTTCACGACCAGTTCTTCAACCTGCGGAGGCACGTGAGTGTTTGTATAGACGCGGTTTTAACCGCCGTTTTAGGTTCGTAGTGAGGACTAAAGTCCTCACTACGAACCAAAGAATTAGGGAACCAAAAGCATCCGCGAGTCCCAAACCTCACTCATTGTCAAAACTTCCTGCCGCGCCCACTTGTCCGCCGCCAGAATCTCATCCAAAGCCGGAGTTTCAACGAAGTCCGTATGGTGTGCGGACTGAATACAATAAATGAAGAAAATAACGTAATTTTCACGACCAGTTCTTCAACCTGCGGAGGCACGTGAGTGTTTGTATAGACGCGGTTTTAACCGCCGTTTTAGGTTCGTAGTGAGGATTTTTAAAGTCCTCACTACGAACCAAAGAATCAGCGAACGGAAAGAATCCGCGAGTCCCAAACCTCACTCATTATCAAAACTTCCTGCCGCGCCCACTTATCCGCCGCCAAAATATCATCCAAAGCAGGAGTTTCACAGTTATCCGCTTGATGTTTGTCGCACACCTTCTCAATCAACTTCGGAATATCCAAAAACGTAATCTTTTCCTCCAAAAATAGCGCTACAGCCTGTTCGTTTGCCGCATTCAGCACCGCAGGCATTGAACCGCCCGCCCGGCCCGCCGCATAGGCTAACTGCATACAAGGATACTTTTCGTGATCGGGTTCTCGGAAAGTCAAATCACCGGATTTTACTAAATCTAGCTGCGGCCAATCTGTCTGAATTCTTTCCGGCCAAGACAAAGCGTAAAGTAGGGGTAAACGCATATCCGGCCAGCCCAATTGTGCCAAAACGGATGTATCTTGTAGCTCAATTAACGAGTGAATGATACTCTGGGGATGGATGACAATATCAATGTCGTCATAATCCATGCCGAACAGGTAATGAGCCTCAATTACTTCCAATCCTTTATTCATCAAAGTAGCAGAATCAATGGTGATTTTCTGCCCCATCGACCAATTCGGATGTTTCAAGGCATCGGCGACTGTTACTTCGCCTAACTTTTCAACGGGCAAATCTCGAAAAGAACCGCCCGAAGCTGTGAGAATAATTCGGCGCAACCCTCCCGCCGGTATGCCTTGCAAACATTGAAAAATTGCCGAATGTTCCGAGTCTGCCGGCAATACTTTAACCCCATATTTTTCGATGAGGGGGTTGACAACGGGGCCGCCGGCGATTAATGTTTCTTTATTGGCTAAGGCGATATCTTTGCCTGCTTTGATGGCTGCAATTGTTGGTAGCAAACCGGCACAGCCAACTATGCCTGTGACGACGGCTTCAGCATCGCCGTATTTGGCAACTTCGACAACGCCTGACTCGCCAGCAAGTAAAATAGGTTGAGGGTCGAGATCTGCGATCGCCCTTTGCAATTCCTCTAATTTATCTTCGTCGCAAATCGCGACAATTTCTGGTTTAAACTGGCGAATTTGTTGTGCGAGTAACGTTACATTTCGTCCGGCGGTTAACCCGACAATCCGAAATTGTTCGGGGTATTGAGCTACAATATCCAGAGTCTGAGTGCCGATGGAGCCTGTGGAGCCGAGAAGAGTTATTGCTTTCACAATTTTTTAAGGTTTTGTGGATTATTCTAATATTACGATTACTGGAACTCAAATTAGCGGTTAACTATGGCGTGGCAAGCACATTTGAGGGAATCATATTTTGAGTCGTCAGTTAGTGTCAGATTTCATGGATAATGGGGAAAATTTTGCTGATGACCGTGAGGATATCGGCGTTGGAATGGGGGAAAATATAGAAGAAAGTCGATCGCGCTTGCCGTCGAGTTTGGTTTGGGCGATCGCCATTGCTGCTACAATTTTCTTTGCCTGTAGCAGTTTACGGCACGCTTTATTCCAATCCACAGCCTTCGATTTGGGAATTTTTGACCAAGCAATTTACTTGCTAAGTCAAAACCAAACGCCGTTTTCTTCCTTGATGCAGATTCATATTTTGGGAGATCACGCAGCGGTAATCTATTATCCGCTGGCTTTGCTGTACAAAATTTACCCGGATGTGCATTGGCTGCTGTTGGTACAAGCCGTGGCTTTATCCCTGGGAGCCTGGCCTAGCTGGAGTTTAGCGCGTTTGGCCGGATTAAATCAAGTACAGTCTCGGGCGATCGCCCTAATTTATTTGCTCTATCCGGTGGTATTCAACATCAACTTATTTGATTTTCACCCGGAAGTAATCGCTTTACCCGCACTCTTAGCAGCAATTTTAGCAGCGCGCTTAAATAAACTGGTGTGGTTTTGTAGCGCAATTCTGCTGGTGTTAAGCTGCAAGGCAGTTTTGTCTATAACCGTTGCTGCGATTGGTTTTTGGCTGTTTTTCTGCGAGAAAAAGCAACGGTTTGGGGCGATCGCACTTTTACTAGGTGTAGCATGGTTTTTGATAGCTTCCCAAAAAATCATCCCCTACTTTAGCGGTAGCGAAGTCGCCGGAGTCGGGCGCTACAGCTATTTAGGCAAATCCGTCCTAGAAATCATCATCAACCTTCTATTAAAACCCCAGCTAGTATTAGGAAAAATTCTTTCCTTCGACACATTCAAATACTTATTTATCCTCACCTTACCCGTGATTTGGCTGATACTGCCATTCTCCCGCAAAATCAACCTCAAATATTTAACAGCCCTAATTCCTGCCATCCCGACATTAATTATCAATATTCTCTCCGACTTGCCATTTCAACGCAGCTTGGCTTATCAATATTCAGTGCCGATAATTCCATTTTTAATCCTAGCAATTATAGCCAAAGAACAAACAATAAAAAATATAGAAGAAAAACTCGAAAAACCGTCATCCAGTCCACTAAAAACAGCAAATTTGAAAGTTAAAAACATCCAAATTCCGCAAATGTGGCTCGGAATGCAATTACCCAAAGCAATGGTAATTTGGTCATTAATAATATTCCTATTGCTGGGAGAATCCAAAGACTTTATTCTGTACGCAAATAGACTAGATACCTGGCAAGCCACACGAGAAGCAATCGCCCAAGTTCAACCCCAAAGCAGTATTTTAACAGATAATAGACTTGCACCTCACTTTGCCCACCGCCCCACAGTCAAATTACTTTCACAAATTTCACCCCAAACAAAAATAACTGAATTTAAATACATATTATTAAACCTGCGCCATCCGTGGCCAGATACGGAAAAAATTGGTAACACCTTAGCAAATCAACTTAAAAACGATCGCGCTTTTCAATTAACTTATCAAAAAAACCAAGTTCTACTATTTAAACGCATCGCCGATTAAACCAAGAAAATGCTAACCTTACAATCTCCAAAATCCCATCCAGTATTGTTAATGATTGTCATCACAACGATAATCTTATTTGCCGCCAGCAGCGCGCGCCACGCTTTGTTTCATTCCACTGCCTACGACTTAGCCATTTTTGACCAAGCAATTTACTTAATCTCCCAAAATCAAACACCATTTTCCTCATTAATGGAAATCAATATTTTAGGCGATCATGCTGCCTTTATCTTCTATCCCCTAGCCTTACTTTACAAAATATATCCCGACGTGCACTGGCTGTTATTCGTGCAAGCTTTTGCCCTAGCCCTAGGTGCTTGGCCTAGTTGGAGTTTAGCACGTCAAGCGGGATTAGATGAACCAAGGGCGATCGCCATTTCAGCCATGTATCTGCTATATCCGGTAGTATTTAACGTCAACCTCTTCGACTTCCACCCCGAAGTCATAGCAATGCCAGCCATTTTAGCAGCAATCCTAGCCGCCAGACTGGATAAAACCTTGTGGTTTTGTGCCGCCATCCTCTTAATCTTAAGCTGCAAAGCCGTGCTATCTTTAACAGTTTTGATGATGGGAGTTTGGCTATTCTTTTTTGAGAAAACTCGCAAGTGCGGGCTCATCGCTATATTTCTCGGTGCGGCTTGGTTTTTGATAGCAACTCAAGCAATCGTACCATATTTTAATCAAGGCAAACAACACGCAGGTATCGGGCGATATCAATATTTAGGAAACTCAGTTTTAGAAATAGCTATTAATTTAATCTTGAAACCAAATCTGATTTTAGGGCGTTTGTTTTCCGCTGATACTTTCGGATATTTGATTTTATTATTTTTCCCTGTAATTTGGTGGCTTTCCCCGCGTCACCTGTCACCTTTAATTGGTGCTTTTCCCATGCTAGTGATGAATATTCTTTCGGATATTGACGCTCAGCGAGATTTGATTCACCAGTATTCAGTGCCGATATTTCCCTTTGTATTAACTGTGGTAATTTCTACGATAGCAGACAGACAGAGAAGAGGTAATAATTTTTGGAAAAATGCCTGGAATTATCTATGGAATCATCGCAACTTGATGCCGCGAATTTGGAAGCCAGTCTCTAAAAGAATTTCGGTTAAAACTGTTAAACATATCTGGATGCACCGCCTTTCGATTCGCCGCAGTTGGAGGTGGGGGAAATTGCTGTTTGCTAATGTGTCAAAATTGTTAATTTTATGGTCGCTTTTAAGTTTTTTGATTTTAGCAAAATATGGGTATTTTGGAACAATTTATTTAGAGTCTCTCGATACTTGGCAAGCGACGCGACAGGCAATTAATAGAGTGCAAACTCAAGGCAATGTCTTAACGGATAATTCCCTAGCAACTCATCTCGCTCACCGTACAACAATTAAATTGCTGCATCAAGTTGCCAAGGGGCAAAATTTGAATAAATTTGAGTATGTACTATTAAATATGCGGCATCCTTGGCACGATACTGCGGCTACTGCTGCGAGGGTTGTGACTCAACTTAAAAAATCTCCTGAGTTTAAGATTAGCTATCAGCAAGATGATGTTTGGTTGTTTCAGAAAGTCAGAAATTAGTATGATAATAAGTAATAGTCGCGGACGTATCAATACCAAAGAAACCGGGTTTTTTATCGATATTAAAGGCGATGATGCAATATTTCCCTAAAAAAACCCGGTTTCTGCCTCCAGGATTAAAGTAAGATACAACCCGGTGAATCAACCGTAATTCCTGTAGGGGCGGGTTCACACCCAGTCTTTGAAAAAGCGCATCAATCCAATAAACCCGCCCCGGCTCAGACTATGAACAATTTTAAGCTAAAATATCATCCAGTAATTTGGCAAATCGCCCTTTTTGCCCTAATATTTTTTCTGTGCAGCAGTGTACGCCACGCCCTGCTTGAATCCAACGCCTTTGAGCTCGGAATTTACGATCAAGTAGCCTATCTCATCAGTCAATCACAAACGCCGTTTTCCTCATTTCTGGAAATTCACCACCTGGGAAATCACGCCGCTGGGGTGATGTATCCCGTGGCTTTGCTTTACAAAATATATCCCGATGTTCATTGGCTGTTGTTAGTGCAAGCAGTCGCCCTAGCATCCGGTGCTTTGCCAGTTTGGGGTTTGGCCATTCAAGCCGGATTAAAGAATAGTATATCTCGGGCGATCGCCTGTATCTACCTTTTCTATCCATTAGTTTTCAATGTCAACCTCTTCGACTTCCACCCCGAAGTAATTGCTTTACCCGCACTCCTAGCAGCAATCCTCGCCGCGCGGCTGAATAAAACTCTGTGGTTTTGTGCTGCCACCGTCTTAGTTTTGAGCTGCAAAGCCGTGCTATCTTTAACTGTAGCTGCGATGGGATTGTGGCTCTTGTGTTTTGACAAAAAACGCAATTGCGGGCTGATAGCTCTATTTCTCGGCGTAGGTTGGTTTTTGGTAGTTACTCAGGGAATTATACCCTATTTCAATCAGGGAAGAGAACACGCGGGAATCGGCAGATATCAATATTTGGGAAACTCGGTTTTAGAAATTGCTGTTAATTTAATCTTGAAGCCAAATCTCATTTTAGGGCGTTTATTTTCGGCTGATACTTTTGAATATTTAGCATTATTAATATTGCCTGTAATTTGGTGGCTTTCGCCGCGGCATCTGACACCTTTAATTAGCGCTGTGCCAATGTTGGCTATGAATATTCTTTCGGATATCCCGGCTCAACGAGATTTGATCCATCAATATTCTATTCCAATATTGCCGTTTTTGTTAGTTGCCGTAATTTCAAGTTTGGCAGATAGGAATCAGCAACAGAGAAACACAATATTTGATAGATTGTTAATTCCCGATTATCAATTGCCGAGAGTGATTGTAATTTGGTCGTTGATTGGTTTCTTAGCTTTAGCAAAATACGGCTATTTTTGGACTATTTATGTAGATTCCCTCGACACTTTGTCGGCTAGCAGAGAAGCGATCGCCCTCGTCAACACAAAAGGCAGTGTTTTAACCACTTCTCACATGGCTCCGCACTTAACGCACCGCCCTGTACTACGCTTAACTCAGGCTCAGGCGCCTCCTGGAAATCTCGCAGAGTTTGAGTATGTGTTGCTGAATCTGAGGTATCCTGGCTGGATGAGCGATCGAGCTTTTGTGCAAAACCTCATAACTAAACTCAGAAATAACCCTCAATTTCAACTAAAATATCAGCGGGATGACATTTATCTATTTGTCCAAAACGTTAAAAAATAAATGATTTTATAGCGGTTCTCAAAAAAGTGAGGTATCCCCTATGCCCTATGCCCTATGCCCTATGCCCTATGCCCTGCTCCGGCCAGTCGTACCTCCTATGGGAGCATTGAAATTAACCAATAGGTAACTCAATCACAAACTCCGCTCCCTGTCCAGGTTGGGAATTGCAGTAGAGTTTCCCCCCATGCTTTTGGGTCACAATCTGGTGACTCATTGAGAGTCCTAAGCCAGTGCCTTTCCCAGCATCTTTGGTTGTAAAGAATGACTCAAACAAGCGTAATTTTAACGCTTCATCGATGCCTGAACCATTATCAGCAATCCTAATTCTGACCCAATTATCTTCGATAATTTCAGTTTGAATCTGAATTGAAGGCATCGGGGCTAGTTCAGAATCATCAGAATTTTTACTTTGATCCCTTGCATCCTCTAGGGCATCAATACTATTACCAATAAGGTTCATAAATACTTGATTTAATTGTCCGGGAAAACATTTAATTTTTGGGAATTGACCGTAATTTTTGCTAACAGTAATTTCCCGGTGATTATTGTTAGCTTTAAGTCGGTGTTTCAAAATTAATAGCGTGCTGTTGATACCTTCGTGGATATCGAAAGCAATCTTTTGGGAAGAGTCTGCTCGTGCGAACAACCGCATAGAATAACTGATATCGCGGATACGTTCAGCACTCTGCTGAAGAGATGCCAGCATTAGGGGTAGATCTTCTTCTACAAATTCTAACTCAATGGCTTCGGCGTGTTCGACAATTTCTGACGCAGGTTCGGGGTAATGCTGCTGATAGATGTGCAAATGTTCTAGTAAGTCTTTTAGGTATCTGTCAGTATGGGTTAGGTTGCCGGCTATGGAATTAATTGGATTGTTAATGTCATGGGTTACTCCTGCAATCAACTGTCCCAAAGTCGCCATTTTTTCATGTTGAATTAGGCGTTCTGTGGATGCGGCTTGTTGTTCCTGTAGCAGTTGCTTGACTCGTCGAATCAGTTGATTTAGGGCTGTTGCTAATATACTAATTTCATCTTTAGTGGTAACAGCAGCTTGTAAATCAAAATTGCCCGTTTGGGTTGCTTCCTGAGCAATATTGGTGACTTGTTGGAGAGGACGAGCGATCGCCCGACTGGTATAAATCGCGAGTAAAATGGCGATCGCCACAGATAAAGTCAGAGTCCCAGCAATAACCTGCACTCGTAGCACCTGTACATTTGCAAACTCAGTTTTTGCTTCTGTGTACTCTTTATACGCCCTTACCTTTAATTGCTCTAGATCTTGTAAAAATTTCTTCAATTGCAGCGATGCAGGACTGCTACCAAAAGTCAAAAGCTGGCTGCGGAATATCTGAATTTCTGCTGGTGATAATTCAGCGGCATTAATTGCCTTTAATATCGCCTCTGTCTGCTGCAAGTAAGCCTCTGGAATCTCTTCATTGGCTTGCAGAAAACGTCTGACGGTCTCTATTTCAGCAGGTGACTCCTCAACCTTAGGATTTTTTGTATCCCCTTCTGAAGATTTAAACTCAGACCATTCTTTTTTGAATAGATCCACATGGGTTAAAAAATAGGAATACTGTTGCTCTAGCAAATCTCGATTCTCCAATAGCATCAGGATCTGCTGTTGGTGAAGGAGAACTTGCAAAAGCTGGATCTCCAATTCACTGATGGATTGAGCCTCTTCGATCGCATCTTGTTCGTGTTTAACAGCTTCTTTATGATATTGGTCAGCGATCGATATTCCTGTAGTGGTTCCCAGAATTGCCACCCCCAGCGCCAGTCCATAGCCCAGACTAATCTTTTGTCCTACCTTGAGACAACTGAACCAATGCTTCAGATGACGTAAACGTAACTTTCGTATAACTGAATGCTTGAATAAATGCCTCTCATGTCGATCGAATAAGAGACCGAGTTTGAATCTATTTTTAGGTGCGAGCATAGAACTTATGGTGCAAACTGGATATAATTATAATCACAATTACTTCTAAAAGAACAAAAGTCAGAAATTAAAATAAATCAATTACTTCCAGAAGTTTTTCCAACTTTCATAATAGTAAATGGATCGGATTCCTCGCCAATTAGTTCTCGTTTCTTTTTAGAGATAAAATTGATCGCTCTAACTACCAAGATAAGCGACAGCCAATGAATTTGACAACCCAACCAGGATTTTTTCTCCATCCGCTTCATCACCTGGTTAGCTGGCTGGCTGTCGTCGAGATTTTTTCCACGACTGGTTCCGCATTCTGTGCTTTTTCATTTTGTGTCTGCTTCAATCCTCGACTTTCAAAGCTCTTCTTGCTAACTTCACATAAGTTTTCACAGTTTCATAAGGCATTTCCAAATCAGCAGCAATATCCAACAAAGATTCCCCCAATTCCCGGCGCGCTAAAATCGTCGCCCAAGTTTCTGCAATCTCACCAGCCCGACTCCCGCCTGTACGCTTTCTGTGGGCCATAAACTTCTCTGTCAATTCATCGATTCGCGCCGCCAATACACTTTGGATAGAGACTTCGGGTAGGGATTCTGTCAACCATTGCGATCGCGTTTGTCCCAAACCAAAAGTTGTTTTATGGCCCGTGCCGCAGTAAGGTGCTAATCGCCCCAAGGCATAAAATAATTGTACAAAATCTGGGCGTAATGTGCCCGATCGCCCGATCGCAAATTCTACAGCCCCAGTAAATCCCGTCACCATGCCTTTTTTGCCCGCCGCCACCTTTTGCGACTCCAACTTGTGGCGGCTAATAATTACATTTTCCTCAATCCAAGTCAGAAATTCTGCTTGGTCAAAACTCATACTCGAAAAGTTATTCCAGCGGCGCAAATAGCTGTGAAAAACATTTTCGGGAACTGGTAGGGGGAAATGATGGCCTTTGCTGCGAAAGCTTGTAGGAGTTACAAAACTAAGTTTTACGTTTCTCGATAATGGATGTTCTGCTGTTAGCAATTGCTGGTAAGTTGTGGGAGAAAAAGCAATATCCCAAGAGCGAATTAGTAGCGGAGCATTTCGCAAATCAATCTCTTGGGGCAAATTTTGCAGCCACTGACTCAGCCATTGTACTACTCGCTGGGACAGTCCTGTGACATACCAGCGGTAAATACGATCGCCCAAAAGCTGAAAGTCCTTACCGGCTGGAAGCAAATCACCCTCCAATCCCGAAATAGTAAAGGCTTTTTCTGACTGATCGTCGTGCAAAAGTTGGGATAAATCCGGGTCAGTTTCCTGTATTTGATGCAAAAACCAAGCGTGCAAACCTATAGCATACTGCGCGTACAGATAGCTAGCTGCGCGGGGGGTCAATTCAAACACTAATCCGACTAACTCGGTGTCAGCGGGCCAAATCTGACCAGAGGAAGGAACTTTTTTAGTGGGGGTGGGGTGCGGGGAAATTGCCATAAGATGCCGGAAACAGGGACAGCAGTGTCATATTTTATCTTTTTTTATCCCCGTTGGGGGATGTTTTTGTCTGAGCGGGCGATCGGCAAAATCTATTAGCAGCTCCAAAAACCGGGTCAACCGCCAGTTTCCCGAAACCAGAGGGATGCAGAAAAATCACCAAAAAACCGACAACCTAAAACTCAATTTTTGTCAAGTTTTTCCTCCTTGTAAGTAAAGAGAAATATATAAGTGTTTAAAATCACATTCTGCGGTACAATTGTCAAAAGCTCGTAGCATCCTCAACTCCGATCCTGAACTATGAACACAACAGAAAAATCCAAACTCTCCAACGAAAAAACTTTGGAGGCGATGAAGAATTTCTCCGAAACCTACGCCAAGCGCACTGGAACTTACTTTTGTTCCGAGCCTTCAGTCACTGCTGTCGTCATAGAAGGACTAGCAAAGCACAAAGACGAACTAGGCGCTCCCCTATGCCCTTGTCGCCATTACGAAGATAAAGAAGCCGAAGTCAAAGCCGCCTACTGGAACTGTCCCTGCATTCCCATGCGCGAGCGGAAAGAATGTCACTGTATGTTATTTCTGACGCCAGATAACGATTTTGCTGGAACTAATCAGGAAATTGGCATGGATCAGATTCAAGCTGTCAGAGAGACAATGTAATCGGTTAAGTAGGCGATCGTGAAATTGGCAGCAGTTTTGAAAACAGGTCGTGATTTTTCCTATTTTTAAGACTTAGCTATTAGCAAAAACCGATCGCCGCCTACTCAATCCCAAATCCCAAATTCCCAATCTCCAATCGAATGACAGAGGAAATGCCGATCGAGTTTTGGCAAGGTATCGAAGAATTTAACAGCCAAGATTTTTACGCTTGTCACGATACCTTAGAGGCTTTGTGGATGGAAGCGGGCGAGCCGGATAAAAGGTTTTATCAAGGAATATTGCAAATTTCTGTCGCGCTTTATCACTTAAGCAATCAAAACTGGCGCGGTGCAGTAATCTTGCTGGGAGAAGGCATAAATCGGCTCAGTTATTATCAGCCGAGTTATGGCGGAATTGCCGTTGAAGACTTGATCCGGCAAAGTGCGAAACTTTTGAGTGCGTTGCAACAAGCTGGCTCGGAAGCAGTAACTAATTTTATACCATTGTTCGCAGGTACAGAAGTTGCAGGCTTGCAATTGCCGCGAATTATAAAATTAGAAGGTGAAACCCGATTGAGAAAAGGAGATTCCAACGGTAGGTAAGAAGGGTGGGAAAATCGCGGTATTTTCAGGTTATACCATGTGTTGTACGGCAGATGCGATACAATTATAAGTTGTGCTGCTTAGGTTGTTGATTTCAGTAGTTTTGAGGTTGCCTTTAAGCGGTTTCCATCAAGTTTAAAAAGTATGGATATAGTTGAATTTCGAGGCATTTCGTTTGTTGTAGCGACTCCACCGCTACAGCCTATCTCTATTCAAGATTTATCTGCGATTGAGGACTGTCTAGGCTTTCTATTTCCGGAAGATTACCGTGCGTTCGTGAATACATTAGGACTGGGCGAAACCGACCTGAGCATAAGAACACTTCCTCCACAGGAAATTTTGGATAGTTATCTTAGTGAGGTTCGTGGTAGATTGTCTGGGGACTGGTTCTGGGCTAAAAATCCCGATGTACTTACACAAGCTCAAGCTATTGAGTGTGTCCCATTCTTTGATAGCCCTAGCGGTGACGATATTCTGTTCCATCCATCTGACCTAAATCGTTGGTTCATTTTGCCTCATGAAGGAGAGGAAGCCATTGTTGTTCACTCTTTTCAGGAACTCTGTGATTTCTATTTGCGAAGATCTAATGATTTGCAACCTCCCTATAAGTTCTACGGTTATGATGATATCTGAAAAAAGGTGGGAACGATCGCCACACAATAACGCTCATGCACACAAACCCCCGAAAGTTGATCGGTTGTGATGCAAAGTCTATCTGCGGTGTGCGATGGACAACGTTGCATTTTTCACCGACAGGTGAAATGCGATCGCCCTAGCAATGCGGAGCATTATCGCCCGCAACTTCGGACGATCGATCGCCAGCTTTCCCTATCCTAGAAAAATACAGCCCCCGCCAATACTCAAATGAGATGGAAACTAATTTAAAGAAAGAACCTACCTAATAAATCAAAATTTGCCGAACTCACTGCGGACAGCTTATTCCTTGGTACCTATAGAGTTTGCCCGAAACTTCCGGATGCGAGCAACCGTCAAAAAACTTGCTTTCTCCAGTAAATCATCCAAACAGGCGAAGAAAGGGCTGCTGTCTTGCTAGGATAATTGATTGACGCTCTCGGGCAGGTCGATCGACCTAACCGAAATTTTTCACGGCCGTTAAGATAAAATACCTAACCGATCGCGTGTGGTAGATCTAATCTCCCTAGAGAAAAATCAGGGGTGAGATAATGCCCTTCAGCAATTTCAAAAATTTTGAGGCTTGCCAAGCTATGATGCCCTCCGCTAAACTACTCAATTCCCGCCTATTCAAAGGATTATCGCTGCTCTTGCCGCTGACTCTGGCTGGCGCGATCGCCTCTCCCACCTACCCGCAAGCCGCCCCGCCCCGCACTCTTTCCGTGCGATCGGACGTTCAAGAAGCCGACTCCAAAACAGGCATCGTGACAGCCCGCGGCAACGTCCAAATCAACTATCCAGCCCGCCAAATACAAGCCACCGCAGCCCAAGCTCAATACTTCAGCCGCGAGCGCCGGATCATTCTCAGCGGCGACGTGTACGTATTGCAGCAGGGCAACAGCCTGCGCGGCGAAACCGTGACATACTTGATCGATGAAGGTCGGTTTATTGCCCTGCCAGACAACCCAGGACAGGTAGAATCCGTATATCTGGTGGCGCCAGAACAAGATGCAGCAGCCCAAAATGCGATCGGGCCCAAACCGGCTCCGGTTAATCCAAATCCCGCTGTTAAACCGCCCGCCCGTCCCCGAACAGCCCCCAGATAACAGCCCCCAATCGCAGCAAAATTTCGCACCGGCAAAAACATCAACTGTTGGATATCTGCCTAAAACAATAATTTTTATTGCCATTCTTGTGGAACAGGCATCCTGCCTGTTCCGATATCAAAGCTGAAATGCACGACAATTGAAAGCCCAGAATAGATGCGAATGACAGTTGACAGTTGACAGTTGACAGTTGACAGTTGTTTCTAATGACTAATGACTGATGACTGATGACTGATGACGACTGATGACTGATGACTAATGACTGATGACTAATGACTAATGACTAATGACTAATGACTTCTTCTTAGAATTTGCCTAGGCGAGCATGAAAATTGTACTCGAAAATATTCACAAATCCTACGGAAAACGCAATGTAGTCAGTCGCGTCAACCTTTCAGTAGCCCAAGGAGAAATCGTCGGACTGCTCGGCCCCAACGGTGCAGGCAAAACCACAACATTTTACATCGCCACCGGATTAGAAAAACCCAATCAAGGGACTGTTTGGCTCAACGATTTAGACATCACTAAATTGCCCATGCACAAACGCGCCGAGTTGGGAATAGGCTATCTAGCTCAAGAAGCCAGCATTTTCCGCAATATGAGCGTGCGCGACAACATTTTGTTAGTTTTAGAACAAACTCAAGTCCCCCGCTGGGAATGGAACCATCGAGTCGATTTCCTGTTGCAAGAATTTCGCTTAGAAAAAATATCATCCAGTTTGGGAATTCAAATCTCCGGGGGAGAAAGGCGGCGGACTGAACTGGCGAGAGCTTTAGCTGCTGGGCGAGACGGGCCGATGTTCCTATTTTTAGACGAACCCTTCGCAGGTGTCGATCCGATCGCAGTTGACGAAATTCAGACGATTATTGCCAAACTGCGCGATCGTAAAATCGGCATCCTGATCACCGATCACAACGTCCGAGAAACCCTCGAAATTACCGATCGAGCCTACATCATGCGAGACGGTCAAATTTTAGCCTCCGGGGCTGAAGAAGAACTCTACAGCAACCCTTTAGTGCGGCAGTATTACTTAGGCGACAACTTCGTGCGATAGTCTTTTAAAAGCACAAGACAGAAACAGGACTTACGCATTCAAAGTCCAAGAAACCGGGTTTTTTAGTTAATCTTTGGAATATAACGAAGGATTTTCGTAAAAAAACCCGGTTTCTGACCACCCCTGCGTAACTCCCAAGAAATTTAAAATTGAGAATTTAAATTTTAACTTAAGGAGCGATCGGCAAAAACGCCAAAGTATGAAAATAGCAACGTCCAAATCCTTCAATCCCCTCAACAGGCTGCCGAGAATATCAGTAATGGACTGGTACATTACCAAAGAACTAATCGGCCCATTTCTGTTTGGCGTCGGACTATTTACATCAGTCGCCGTCACCGTGGGAGCCTTATTTGAATTAGTCCGCAGAGTAGCAGAATCAGGCCTCCCCTACGGCGCCGCAATGGAAATTTTTCTGCTGCAAATTCCGTACTTTGTAGTATTAGCTTTCCCCATGTCAATGCTGCTAGCAACCCTAATGAGCTACAGCCGACTTTCCAGCGACAGCGAACTCATCGCCCTCCGCAGTTGCGGAGTTAGCGTGTACCGATTGATAATGCCCGCAGTCATTATGAGTTTAATAGTTGCCGGCTTCACCTTTGCTTTGCAAGAATTAGTCGTACCCGCCGCCAGCTACAGAGCCACATTAACTTTAGACAGAGCCCTGAAGCGAGAAAAACCGACGTTTCAAGATCGAAATATTATCTACACAGAATTTCGCAAACCCGAAAAAGGCGGTGAAGAAATCCTGTCCCGATTTTTTTATGCAGAACAGTTTGACGGCCAGCAAATGAAAGGTTTAACAATTATCGATCGCTCCGCCCCAGGCCTCAATCAAATCGTTTCTTCAGAATCAGCGACTTGGAATCCCTCAGAAAACACCTGGGATTTTTTCAACGGCACCGCTTATATAGTAGCTCCCGACGGCTCTTACCGCAATATAGTTAGATTCCAACACCAGCAATTGCAACTCCCCCGCACGCCCTTAGATTTAGCTGCGAGAGTCCGAGATTTCAAGGAAATGAACATTGCTCAAGCTTTAGAGCGTTTGGAAATCATTAAAAACAGCGGCGATGCACCGCAAATTCGCAAACTCCGGGTGCGAATTCAAGAAAAATATGCTTTTCCCTTTGTCTGCTTGGTATTTGGCTTAGTGGGAGCCGCTTTGGGCACTCAACCGAGGCGATCGGGGAAAGGCACGAGTTTTGGTATTAGCGTGGTGGTAATTTTTACTTACTACGTATTTTCTTTCATCACCAGTTCAATGGGCGTGAAAGCTGTTTTAACACCGATTCTATCGGCTTGGTTGCCGATCGCATTTGGCTTGGGAATCGGCGGATTGTTGTTAGGAAGAGCCGCCTCTCGGTAAGTTTTACCAATCAAATTAGAAATTTGGAAAATTCACATTCCTAGGGTGGATCGCCCAAAAAAAATCTCTAACTCAATATCGACAATCTCATAGCGACGCACCTTATACCATTGCTCAAAAGTCTTACTACAAAAAAGTGTTAGGTTTGTTTCTTCCATCCGTGTTTTTCAGGTGCGTCGCTGTGAAATTGTCTGTCAAATTCAGGGATTTTTAAGGGAGCCACACCCTACAGCTAAGTCACATCATGTCCGGTTGATTACCATCACAAAAACGGTTTGTAGTGCGGACTTCAGTCCGCAGCATAAAGCGGACTGAAGTCCGCACTACAAACCCATCACAAAAACGGTTTGTAGTGCGGACTTCAGTCCGCAGCATAAAGCGGACTGAAGTCCGCACTACAAACCTTGCTTATTGGGTCAATCGATCGGACATGATATCATCCGTTAAATCCGTTAAATCTGTTAAATAATCCGTTGCCGAACTTCCTTCATTTAAGGATTAGCAAAAGTATTGATTTCCCCGCCACCAATATAGCGCCCCGGAGTCAAAGAGCGAGGTGTAGAAAAAGGTTGCGGTTGAATTGGCTGCCCGCCCCGATCGGTATTTTGGGGAACTACTCCAAAGTTAGGCTGGCTTGGCAAATTAATCTGGCTCGGTTGAGGTTGTTGAAATTGAGAATTCGCTGAATAGGGAGAGAATTGAGGGTTAATTATCTTGTTTGCTCCGATCGCACTCGTGCTAGGGGATTGCCCCAAATTCGGAATTAGCGGTATTGGTGAAGGTGTGGCGACAGGAAGCGCCACAGGTTGAACTTCCGGTGCGAAGCCCGAGTCGGATAAATTAGTTTGGTAGGGATTTTTGGGCAAAGCCACCGTTGGAACCTGTGGAGTAATTGTGGGGATGACTGATGCTTTGGAATTTAACCCGGCAAATGATTCAGGAAGTGTAGCTGCCGGGTTTAAAAATTGTTGAGAGTCGCTAATAATTGTATTAGTAGAAGCCGGAACGGGGGAGAGGGGTGCAGGAACATTCACAGGATTTGCTCTCCCTTGAGCTGTAGCTACCGTTGGCAACAAATTTGCCGGATTTGTCCCAGACCCAAAAGAAGCAGGTCGATCGAGCAATTTAGGGGTGTTTGCAGTTTTCACGGCCGCCGCCGTTGCTGAAATGTCAGCAGCGACGTATTTTTTCATGGCTGCTTGCAGCGGACTCAAAGGCAGAGGATTGTCGTTTTGTTTGCTGGAATTACCGCTACCTGATGCCTCCGGTAAAGTTGCTTCCGGTGTACCCGCAGAGTTAGACTCGATCGTTTTTATCCCGGAAATCGTCGTCCCACTGCCAGATAAACTCCAATCTGATGTCGGGTTTGAACTTGGCAAGCTGGAATTTTGCGGGTTATTGTTTACACTCCCAATCGCAGGATTTTGTAAATTTGACAGCGACATAAATGTGTTGATTGCCGTCGGCTTTGGCTCTGAAGATCGCTTAGGCTTTTCTAAGCCGCGAGTGCGAATTTCGTCGAATAAACCTTTGCCTTTGACTGCTGATGAATTCAACAAGTTCAGTTCAGAATTGGAGCGATTGAACTGATTGGCTAGCACCGGCAAGCTGTCGATTTCAGCGGCAATGGCACTATCTTCAGCAGACAGTCCGGGGAGCGCATCTGGATTGTTTGAGCTTGCTGCTTCTTCTTCGCCATCTATGCTCAACCTTTCTGGATTTACGGAGACTTCCCAGATAAATAACCCTCCCGCACACAGCACGGCTAGCGGAGCCCAAACCGACGGTTGCGTCCAGTGGCGGAACCGCGCTATTAGATAGCGGACAGATGTAGGGAATTTCTTGAAATTTGACATAGTTTTGCTTCCATCCGAGCCAGGGGACTTAAAACTATTTTTCATAGTCTACCACATCAATCTTGATGATTTTTGCTGTCCCCAGGTAAGTGCGATCGCGATTTTGATTGCAAGTTGCGAAAAATATAATAGCAGAAGCAAGAACTATCAAGGAAGTTCCACTATATATCATCTTGTGAAAAGTGCAATTAAGAACGTCCTAACTCTCGGGAACGGTTGCTACAGATGTATGCAACAGGTGAAGGTCGATTGAGTACCGACCGAAATAAGTTTTGCCCGGTAAAATAAAGCAGACATAAGAATGATAAAATCCGAGTTGACGCGGTGTAGAGCCTTCCAAGCGTATCAGCCGATCGACCTCAAAGCAAAATGTCAAGGTCAAATTTGGGTAATTGTTGAGATTCAGACGAAGAGGAAAGTTGAGAGGAAATTAATGAAAAAAGTAGTAGAAGTATTAGCAAATCGGGAAGAACTCATAGAGCGATCGCTCGCGGTTGTCCTGTCCAAAATCCCAGCAGCGATCGCAGAACGTGGAGTTTGCACGATCGCCTTGGCGGGCGGAAGCACACCAGAACCTCTTTACAGAGCGATCGCCACCCAAGACCTGCCTTGGGACAAAATTCACGTTTTCTGGGGCGACGAACGCTACGTTGCGCCAGATCACCCGGATAGCAATCAAAAAATGGCGCGCCTCGCTTGGCTCGATCGAGTAAACATCCCCGCCAGCAACATCCACCCCATGCCCACAGGCTCGGCTGACCCCGCAGCCGACGCCTCGGCGCACCAAACCGAATTGCAGCAATTCTTCAAAATATCCGACGGCGAGTTTCCCGCCTTCGACATCATCCTATTGGGCATAGGAGACGACGCCCACACAGCCTCTCTATTCCCCGGCACAGCAGCCCTACAAGTCCGCGACTCCCTAATAACCGTCGGCAACAAAGACGGTCAACCCCGCATCACCTTTACAGTCCCCTTAATCAACCGCGCCCGGTGCGTCATCTTCATGGTCGCAGGAGCCAGCAAACAACCCGCCCTCAGTCAAATTTTTGCCCCCGCAGCCGACTCCACGACATATCCAGCCAGACTCGTTCAACCAGAGGGCGAACTTTGGTGGCTGCTCGATGCCGCAGCAGGCGTTGCAGTAAAATAGGTGAGAGAGCAGGCAGTGTCAGCACTGTCAGCAGTATCCCTAACTCATTCTTTCCCTTCGCTCCGAATGTCACGGCGCGAACTCAGTTGCTAGTATTAGCAAAGCAATATAAGAATTGTGGCGGTTAAAGTTAAAATTTGACCATATACACGACTATTTTTGTCAGGAACCCAACTTTAAAGAGATTGGGCTTGCAAGAGCAATCAAGTAAGCCATTCTGACGGGCCTAAGTCTTCACTGACTACGTTATTTGGGTCACGACACCCTGTGGATGCGACGCTAGTCCCTTGCTCTGTCGCCAGTAGTTAAACAGTTTCAAGGTCACTGAAACAGTGCTGCTGGCCCAACAAGCCCTCATAACTTTGGCGAAGCGAACATTACCCCGGAAGGGAGGCTCCACAAGAGCAAACATTATGCGTACAGGGTTGCAAGGTTTGAAACGGTAACTGTCCCGTCGAAAGTGCATTACAAAAGTACACCAAACCAAGCAACTCGCCCGGCGGTAATGACAAGAAAGATTCAAGGCGGTTGAAACCGCCCGGGTCGTTTCCCTCTCAGGTCTAAAGACTCTGAGTTTCTCACTTACCGACTATTTTTATGAGGCTGATTGGAAAATCTGGCCGATAGCAAGGAGAAATCGATGATTGTCTGTCCCAATTGCAATCACCAGAACCCCGACGGGGCCAGCCAGTGCGAGTCTTGTTACACGCCTTTACCCGTTACCGCCAGTTGCTCAAACTGCGGTGCGGCGGTTCAGACAGATGCAGCATTTTGCGGTCAGTGCGGCTTTAATTTGCGTCCGGGTTCCATAGTTCCAGAAGTTGAGGTGACAGTACCGTCCGCCTCGCCTGTGGGCCCCACAGTGGTATCGCCACTGGTGCCGGACTTAGGAGCAACCGAACCGCCGACGATCGCCATGGAACCTCTAGTTACCCCACATCCGGGGCCGAACTTGGAAAAAACTCCCGCCAGCATTCCGACGATTCCAGATCCCGCGCCGTCCCTCTCGGTTCCTGTTACAACAGAATCGGTGGCAACAGCACCAAATATCTCTCCCCCGGTTCCGGACCCACAGCCAGCGGGTGTGGCTAAAACTCAACTGCAACAGCAGTCGGCGCGACTGATACACGTTCAGACCAATACGCCGATGGAATTGCCTCACAATCTCGCTGTGATTCACATCGGCAAGCCAAATGACTTGGTGCCGCCAGATATTGATGTTTCGGGATTTGCAAATTCTGAGATAGTTTCTCGGGTACACGCAAATCTCCGGGTGGAGGGAGATGCTTGCTACCTAGAAGATGTAGGCAGTTCAAACGGCACTTACGTCAACAATACTCCCCTGCCCAAGGGAAACCGACATCGGTTGCGGCCGGGAGACCGCATCTCTCTGGGGAAAGGAGACCTGGTTACGTTTCTGTTTCAAATCTCTTAGATCGAGTTTGGATTGGGCGATCGAAAGTCTAAAATCTAAAATCGCATCTTGAGGCGCTCTACCAAAACTCAATGCTGCCAATGTGATTAAGCTGACCTTGCTACATCCACTCCAGTCTATTCCCGTCCGCAGTTGGATCTTTGATGACGAACAGGTTGTCCGGATCGGGCGATCGACTGAAAACCACGTCGTTCTTTTTAGCGCTGTGGTTTCTCGTCGCCACATCGAATTGCGACGCAGCGGCATAACTTGGGAACTGATCAATTTAGGTACCAACGGTACTTACCTCGATGGTAAGCCGATCGCTAAGGTTCCCGTTGTGGACGGTCTGATCGTTCACTTGGCTCGCTCGGGCCCGAAAATTCAAATCAACGTCGGTGCGAATCAGTCCTCCGCCCAGTTAGCACAAACTAGCGTTAAGTCAAGGGATGCTAAGGCAATTCACGCTCCCTCCGGGGGCGCACTCCTTAGCACGATTCCTATTCCCAGCCAAAAAGAAATTGGCACTTCGAGGGAAGAGGATGATTTAACTGAGGCAGAAAATACTCCCCATTATTTGGAAGAAAAAGAAGAAGAAGAATATTAAATCGGCATCTTTGGACGATCGACATTTTTCTTGCAGGCGGCACTCAGGAGTTTATTTATGAATACATCACACCAGATTGTTAAGCGCAGCGAACTGATCAACCGCCGCACGATCGACCGCAGAACGGCGGAAGAGGTCGGCAGGGTAGATCGGCTTTGGCTCGATCCTCACTCCCAGCGGACGATCGGCTTTACTTGCAAATCGGGACTTTTGGGCAGCAAAAAACGCTGGTTCGCTTGGGCGCAAGTTGATACGGTGGGCGAAAATGTTTTTGTGACCATTAACCCGGAACTGCCGGAATTGCATCAGCCGGAACAAGCTATTTGTCCGATCGGCCTTGAGGTACTCACGGACGCAGGAAATAAGGCAGGTACGGTGGTTGACTACCTATTTGATGTCCGGACTGGTTCTGTTAGCGATTACCTGTTTAAATCTAGCGGCTGGCGCGGCGTTTTAGACGGGATTTACTTGTTGCCGGTGAAGGCGATTTCGACGCTCGGCAGCAAGCGGGCGATCGTCTCTGAGGCTACTGTATCGGAACCGGTGCAGTACGCGGAGGGACTGCACCACAAAGTCGGCATGGTAGCCGAGTTTTTACAGGAAGATCTTGACAGAACTCTCAAAAATGTGGCTGGTGTGAAGCGGAACGCTCAAAATCTGGCGGAAAAACTTCAAGATAAAGCTCTAGAAGTCAGGGATGTAGCTCAAGAAAAAGTCGCAGAGTTGAAGCGCCAAAAGGATGAATCTGTACCGCCCGATCGGGCTCAACCGCCAGAGTCGGATTTGCCCTGAAGTGCGGCTTTCCCGATCGAGAAAGTAGCTGCTTGCCGATCGCATTTTTGGGGTAGCCCGCGCCCGGAAGGTCGATCGGTATAGATTACGCGAAATAAAGGCTTTTTGGGCGAAGAATTCCAGTGGGGCTCAAAGCATTGTATTTTAAAGGTATCGCATCAATACGAAAAATGTTAGCAACCCTAAAACACCTATGCTGTTTGAGAGAACCAACTCGTATTTTATCTAGAACCCGCAGCCTTAATAATTGGTTGGCTTCTGCAGGGGCAAACAGCGATTCGCCGATCGTCGCAGACTGTCGCCCGCTCGAAAACTCGAATCAGCGGTGCAACCAGCACTCGTCTGAGTTGAATTCTCCGATAGACGGGTGGGAAAATCGTCACTCTACCGATCGATGGGCCCAGATGGGCGAAGCGCCCGGTAGCTGCATCCGAGATCCAATCGATCGAGCGCTTCGCACTGCTGTCAATCACGGCAAAGTTCACCAGATTAATACCATCGCGTTTGGTGGCGATCGATCGCAGGCAAAGTTCGCACCTGGAGTCCAAGCCAACAATCAAAAGTTTGTTCAAATGCCTCAAGCAGTCAAAAGTTCAACTTTTACGGCAAAGCGAGGGAGTAGCGGCGCACTGACAACGCCTTTAAGCATCAAATGTTTTGCGGTTTTATCGCAAAAATTGGTTCTTGAAGCATCCCCGTTTCTGTCATGGGGGGGAGTGTCAAAACATCCGTGATTACCTTAACTCTGCTACATCCTATTCAGTCTGTCCCGGTTCAAAGTTGGTGTTTTGAATCCGAATCTGTGGTTCGGATCGGTCGATCGAACGACAATGATGTAATTATTTACAGCGCTGTAGTTTCCCGCCACCACGTAGAGCTGTGGAATCATTCTTATGGCTGGGAAATTATTAATTTTGGCGCTAACGGCACTTATGTAGATGATAAACCGATCGCTCAGGTGTCAGTAGCGGACGGGATGACCATTCGCTTGGGCAATTCCGGGCCAAAAATCCGCATCCGGGTGGGCGCGACAAATGTGCAACCGAGCAAAATAACTCGGCCGCCACAGCGCGAAAAGGCCGGCAAAAAGGACGAAGTTTCCAAAGAGAACTCAACTACTTGGTCTGGGCCTAGAGCAATCATCGAAGACGATGAAGAGGGAGCGCTCACTCACATCGATTTTGACTGATGTGCGCTATCTCTGCCTGCTCGCCCACTCTCACAAAGCTCAGGGTGCACTATTCTTTCGTCTAGTCTAACTAATATAGCAACCGCGGGCGACGGTACAGACGTTCTTAATTGCTCAAATATAAGCTTTTATGGTTTCTTCTTTCTTCTATAATTAACAACTTATAGCGGTTATCAGAAAGATGAGGTATGGCAAATTCTGCTAGAAGCACCAGGGATCGGACACACTGCTGGCGATAATTTTTACCTTCTGAAACCTCAGTCAGCTTATAGGAACTACCAATTACCAATTACCAGACATAACTTATCTTGCGCTCGACAAGCTATATCTAGTATCCAATCAACCTTCTACAGATAAGATTTGGGGAATATCGCTCGATATTACCTCAGTTTCGCTGCTTGCCCAGCGGCGGTAATCTAAGAGCAACTGATACATCAACCGCTGTTTGACGCCCAGGAGCACACTCTTGAGCAAACCGTTGCCCGTTGCTTCTAAAATAGGTTTGGGCGTCAGCCAAAACGGTGGCGGTAACTCTACTTGCACCTCTAAATCCGCTTTTCCCTTCAAGTACGCTACCCCACTATCTTGGTGCACGTAAAGCTTTCCTTTGAGATTGAGAGCAAAGCGATCGTTTATATAATCCACACCAAGAATCGAGCAGCCGACGGACTCCAAATTAATTGTGCCCTCCGACTGCGCCCATACCCTCATGTCTACTGTGGGTTGAATGCTGAGCATCATAAATTGTAACGGTCGCATTTTCAGGCGGAAACAGTCATCGCTTAGTTGCTCTGTGCGAGTACGATCGACTAGAGCGTTCACCAGTCGCCTCGGCTGGCGCAGATAATGTTGAATGGGAACCCGTTCATCTGGTACGGCGATCTCAACGGATTGGGAAGCATTAAAACGGATATACATGAGAATATGTCAATATATAGGATTCGTAAGCATATCTTAATAAACTATAACTTTTTTAGGGTGATATGAGTTGTGGGTTAACTCGCCCACTCCCGCCATGTCATCCGAGAAATAACGGATAAAAGCTTTCGGGACTCAAGCTAATTTTTTCATCATACTTGCCGACTGATGAGAGTAAAGCAAACATTTGTAACGCAAAATTACCGATTATTATGAAAATTTCGTTAGCGAAGCCCTCGAAGAGGATCGCACATCTCGGCCCTGTAGGTACTAATGCAGAAACAGCCGCTCAGGCTTATGTCAATTGGTTGAGCCGGGAAACTAACTCCGAATGCACCCTCTATCCTTATTCCACCATTTCTCAGGCACTAGAGGCATCTGCCTCCGGGCTGGTTGATTTCTCAATTGTCCCGGTAGAAAATTCCATAGAAGGTAGCGTCACTGTCACCCTAGATACCCTGTGGCGGCTGGATGCACTGCGAATTAAACACGCCTTGGTTTTGCCGATTTCCCACGCGCTGCTGTCAAATGCTCCCAATTTAAACGAGATTCAAAAAGTTTACTCTCACCCGCAAGCCCTAGCTCAGTGTCAGTTGTGGTTGGCCGAGTTTATCCCACAGGCTCAGTTGATTCCGGCAAATTCAACGACGGAAGCGTTGCACTATCTAGAAGATAGCAGTATAGCGGCAATCTCTTCGCCAAGAGCCGCCGAACTCTACAAATTGCCCGTGCTGGCGAGCCCGATTAATGATTATCCCGACAATTACACTCGATTTTGGATACTTGGCTCCGATGCAGGAAAATTAGGAAACTTCGCAGAATCCCACGAGTCATCAATTACATCCGGCGCCACACTAGCGGCTAACTCGCACCTAGATTCAACTTCGGCGAATTGTACTCACACGTCACTAGCTTTTAGCGTACCTGCTAATATGCCGGGAACACTGGTAAAACCTTTGCAAGTATTTGCTAGTCGCGGTATTAACCTAAGTCGCATTGAATCTCGCCCGACTAAGCGATCGCTCGGAGAATACATTTTCTTTATGGACGTTGAAGCGGATGCTGGTTCTACATTAGTGCGATCGGCACTATCCGAGTTAAAAAATCACACGGAAACTTTAAAAATCTTTGGTTGCTACACTGTACTGTCAGTAGTATGATTGTATTAATACTTAGGGGGCTAGCGAGATGAATGCTGATGAACTTCTCAAGCGATATGCAGCCGGAGAAAGAGATTTTCACGAATCCAACTTAATAGGTGCTTCTCTGTCACAAGCTTCCCTACTTCATATTTGCCTCGCCTGTGCCAATTTAAAGGACATAATTCTAGCTGAAGCAGACCTAAGTGGGGCTAACTTAATTGGTGTAAACCTCGAAAATGCCTGTCTGCTCATGGCGGAGCTGAATGGGGCAGATCTCAGGGGATCAAAGCTAACTCGTGCCAGATTAACAGGGGCTGAGCTGATTAATGCAAACCTGGAAAATGCCAACTTGGGAGACACGAAAATGATTGGTGTCAACTTAACCGGGGCAAACTTGTATAAAGCCAACTTGATGGAAGCCAACCTCATAGATGCTTGCTTGGATGAAGCCAATCTCGAAGGAGCAAATCTCAGTGAGGTAAAACTGCGGGGAGCAAGTCTCAGAAGAGCCAACTTGAGAGGAGCATTTTTGTGTGAAAGTAACCTTCAGGACGCGGATTTGAGAGAAGCTGATTTGCGCGGTGCTAATTTGAGCGGGGCATTTTTGTGCGGCGCTAACCGCGAAGGCGCTAAGTTAGATGAGGCCACAAATTTAAGCGGGGCCATTCAGTTTTGCATCAGACAAGTCTAAAATCAGGCAATATATCTGCACATAATCCGACAGCTAAGGACTAAAAAATATATTATTCATTTCGCTGAAAGTGCTGTTAATTTGCTCCTGTACCTTAGAAAAATGAACCTGCATCTTTAGTATTTCTTTCTTAGAATTAGCTTCAGCAATCTTACTTTCCAAAGCTAGCAAGTTGCGGTTGAGAGTTTCTACTCGCACAGTTTGCTCGTCTAAATCAATTTTTACTTCTGCCACCTTATCCAACTCGATTTTCTTGCGAACCAAGGCTTGTTGAACCGAGTTTTCATCGCCTTTCTGAAGAGCTAGCAAAGCTCGCTGCTGCCACTGATTGGCTTGGGATTCAGCTTGATTGTACTGCCACTGAATGCGGAGTTGGGCGGAAATCGCGCTGCCAACAGCTTGGCGCAGTTCTTTGAGAGGTTGTTGAATTTCTAAAATTAACAAATCCCAAAAATTCATCAGTTCGCGGGTAAAGCCTTCGCGTTCTACAGATGCTACTAATGCTTCTAAAAGTAACAAATTGGGTTCCATCTGCTGCACAGTTGTCTCAAATATTAACTGTGCTTCTGATAACTGCCGATCGCCTTTTTCTGAGACTGTACTGGCTGAGTTCTTTAATATTTTTTGAGTTTTGTCTGCCCCTGTTTCTGAATCTAAACTTGCTGGTACAAAGGCTTGCAATTTTTCGCGGGCGATCGCACTTAACCTCTCTCGCAGCAAATCGCAGGCCGCCCGCTGCACAGGCCCAGTTTCGCTTTGACAAATCTTAATGACTATTTTTAAGCCTGCATCGCCGTAATTGAAGGCTTCCTTTAGCGCTGCAATCTGATGTTCGCTGACTGAACTAGACAGTCGGTGTCTGACTCCTGCTAGTCCGCCGAGTACCGCAGCACCCACCGGAGGCGGCAGTTGACCGCCTCTAACTGCATCGTATGGTTTCGGTTGGTCGAGATTTTCTAACACAAGCATCTAATTTTGAAACGGGCAAGATGCCCGTTCCACAGAATAATTTATTTTTGTGGAACGGGCATCTTGCCCGTTGCTACATATTTTTGTAAAAGGTCTATTAATTCTCAATTATTTAATCTCCAATGCTCCAATGCTCCAATGCGAAAATGGTATGATTTCTGTGTAATTTTGGCTTCAATGCAGGCAAAGTCGATCGTACTTTTTGCCTGCGCCAATTCGCTAGTTGAGCGTATCTTTCAGTACAGTCCTCGCCGCCAAGTGGTTGCGAGTGGAAGTTAAAATTTCGGTTTCGCGTTCCAATCTCGCAGCAGTATCTTGCAATTCTAAAAGAGTTTGCTGTTCTGTTGCTGCACCGTAAAGGTAGCTGGCTACCCAGTAGGACAGTTCTGTGGGCAAACTGGGAATGTCTTCGGGTAGGTCGATCGGCTGATCCATCAATTTGCTAGAGAGGCGAACTACATCGCGAAGCAGTTGTTCGACTTCTTTCCCCAAAGATCGGAGGTCTGTTTGTGGCGGTTCGTCTTCAATCCATTCTACTAAACCGACTAAATAGGGTTTTTCCCGAACGGCGTCGAGGACTCGGAACCGCTGCTGTCCGAGAGTCATGATTTTCATGCGATCGTCCGGGAGGCGCTGACAGTGAATGACTTCGGCGCAACAACCAACGGCTGAGACTTTGTTTTGGTTCGGGTCCCACATGAGCACACCAAAACGGCGATCGCCCTCCAGAATCGTATTCATCATGATTCGATAGCGAAACTCGAAGATTTGCAGCGGCAGCGGTCTACCTGGAAATAGAACCACTTCCGGCAACGGAAATAAGGGGAGTTCGCAAACTGCTACAGAGGAAGAGGATGCCATTGTCGCTCAAAGGTGACGGTACTTGCGCTTCTTTATTCTTACTTTAACTGATTACAGGCAATTCCGGGCGGGGTGAGGGGCGATCGGGGGAAAATGCGGTTAAACTCAGATCTTGCACCATTCTCAACTAGCCTTTCACGGACGGGCAGGATGCCCATCCCACAACAAAATTAAATTTTTGTGGAACAGGCATCTTGCCTGTTCTTGAGAATGGTGCAAGATGTAAGGTTAAACGCAAGTGTACTAAGTCCTGTCAGCTTGAAAACATCCGTCATCGGCGATCGGCAGCCGCCATCGGGGGATTTACAGTCTTGGACGCGATCGCGCTACATATAGTGTGCCAAAATTTCCGATCGCCCATTAAATCCGAGCAACATAGGTTTAAAGATTAAAATAAAGTAGGTTTGCCTATTAACCTAAACATATTGCTAATTTTCTACTGCACCTAATGCCTTCAGAGTTGTTTTCTGAACCCCAGTCACGCCTGTAATATTCATGCTTTCATAAAGGCGCTCAGCTTTCAGCGTTTTTATAAAGGAATATGTTGTTATATTCCACAGTTTAATTGTCTCATCTTCACTCCCACTTGCCAGCATCAATCCATCAGGACTAAAAGCAACGGAGCGAACTCGATTTTCATGTTCAGTAAAAGTTTTGAGGCAAACACCACTTTCTACATCCCACAGCTTAATCGTACAGTCATCACTACCACTAGCAAGCAGTTTGCTATTATAACTAAATACAACCGATCTGATTTGATCGGTATGTCCTTTTAATATCTGCAAGCATTTATGTGTGTTGCTATCCCATAGCTTGATAATGAGGTCATCGCTCCCGCTGGCAATAATTTTACCATCAGAACTCCAAGCAACTGAATAAACTCCCTTTTCATGTTCTCCTAAATTAGTAGTTTCTCCTGTTTTCAAATTCAATATTTGTACAATTTTATCATCACTGCCGAGCGCTATATTCTCACCATCAGGACTGATAGCAAGCGATCGAATCCAATATGGATAATCGTAAGTTTGCAGGCAGCGACGCTGTTGAACATCCCATAATTTTATCATGCGATCGTCCCCAGTGCTAATCAGTTTTGTTCCTTCCGCATTAAAAGCTACTAAACAAATCCAATCTCTGTGTTTCTCTGGGAAAGTGAAACAGTTACCAATACCTATATCCCATAATTGCACCCTACCATCATTACCGCCACTGGCTATTTTTGTTCCTTGAGGATGAAATGCAACTGACTGAACGCGCTTTTGGGCTATACCCAATATTTTGCATCTTTTTGTCTCGATATCCCACAGTTTAACTGTGCGATCGTCACTTCCACTAACAAGGGTTTTTCCATCAGGAGAAAAAGCAACTGACCACACTCGTTGAGTATAGCCATAGATAGTTTTCAAAGATTCGCCTTTGCGGACATCCCACAATCTGATACTTTGATCGTCACTACCACTAATGAGAGTTTCACCATCAGGACTAAAAGCTATGGCTCTAATTCGGCGATCGATTTCTGGTAAAGTAAGTAATAATTCACCATTTTCAATATTCCATAACTTGACAGTTAGATGGTCACCGCTAGCCAGAGTTTGACCGTCAGGACTAAAAGCAACTGACCACACTCTTCCATCATGTCCCAAAAATTCTTTGAGACAGTTACCAGTCTTAATATCCAACAATCTGACAAGTTTATCATCCGTACCAATCGCTAAAGTTTTACCATCAGGACTAAAGTCGATCGATCGAACCTGATGCGAGAGGTTTTGCCAGGTATTCTGACATTCACCTGTATTAACATCCCATAATTTTACAGTTCGATCGGCACTCCCACTGGCTAGAGTTGTCCCTCGATCGTTGAAAGCAACTTTGACTACCCAGTAACTATGTGGTAGAGTTCGCAGAAATTGAGGAGAGTCAACATCATCCACATCCCACAATCTTACGGTGCGATCGGCATTATCACTAGCACTAGCCAATATCTTACCGTCATGACTGAAGGCTACTGACCAAACTCGATCGGTGTGTCCCTGTAATGTGGCAAGACTTTCACCCGTATTAATATTCCATAACTTAATGGTGCGATCGTCACTCCCACTAGCTAAAATTTGTTTTTGGGGATGAAAGACAACAGACCTTACCCAATTAGTATGACCTACACAAGTAGTAATTAGTTGACCGTCCGCTACTCGCCAAATATAAATATTTTTATCTGCATCACCTGTCGCCCAGAATTTGCCATCAGAACTAAATGCTACTGAGAGAATGCTGCCTAATGGTTCAGAAAAAACAGATTTAGATAAGTCAGAGTTGGCAAAATTAACATGATGTAATTGAACTCCATGCAGATAAGCTTGGGAAATAGTTAAATCCGAAAAATCATAGTTTGTTAAATCGGTTTCTAGTTCGCACAATATATTGATAATATTACCTCCTAAATATCCAGGCGCTTGAGGCGATTGTTTTTGGCAATTTAAGATAATTTGTTTGAGTTTATTTTCGACATTTCTTTTGCCGCCAAGTTCCTGAACCAATCTTTCGAGCAATGGCCTGATAATTTGGCGAACTTGAGTTTCTCTAATATAGTCTTTGGATGTGGCTTTGCAGAGAGAGTAGCTGTTCAAAAGTTCTATTTGCTCTGTCTTAATTTCTTGGCATATTTTATCTATTAATCTATTGATAACGTGTTCTCTCAATACAGGTAGCTGTGTGTATCCCAATTCGGTATTTTCGATGAGCGATCGTCGCCTCAAAGATGCTAGAGATTGAAGTATTTTTATTTTGAATTCCCTTGAAAAAATATCCTCTTGTAGTTCTTTATATAAAACTGACTCATAATTAATCGCCAGCCAGTACATAATTACTTGTTCGGACGGAGATAGACGGTCAAACTGACGCTCTAATAAATCGTTAATTTTATTAAAAATTAACAAGCCTCCTTCAAAATAATTTTGAACTAAAACAGATAAATTTCCGCTTAATGAATATTGTATCTCTTTTGCTGCCACCTTCAATGCAAAAGGATTACCTGCATAGTGTTCAATAACTAAATTCCACTCATTTTCAGAGCCAAAAAAATCTCCTATTTTGGTAAAAATTTTTCGACCCTCTTCCACTTTTAAACCATCTAACTCTAAGGATTGTATCCTTTGATTTTCGCTCGCCATTAAGTCAATTGCTTCTGGTATCTCTCGACTGGTGATTAGCAAACAGCTTTCATGAGATGATTGAGCTATTCGTTTTAGCAAATCACCATATCCTTGATATCCTTCCAGATATTGACCTATGTGGCTACCACTTTGAAGAATTGACTCTGCATTATCTAATATCAAAAAACAGTGTGAAGATTCTAAATAATGAATCAGTCTGGTTATTTGATCCTCTAAAGTCTCTGGTAGTGTAGTTTCTTGCTGATTAGAAAATAATTTGATTGCATCTGCTAGAAATTTTTCTACTGGTGGCGATTTCTCAAGACTTCGCCAGATTATATAGTCAAATTTATTTTGAATTTCTTTTGCTAATTCGATCGAGAGAGTAGTTTTACCTATACCTCCTTCACCCAGCAGAAAAATTAATTGACATTTGTCCTCTATCCATTTTTCTAATGTACCTAGTTCCTGAGTGCGGCCGTAGCAATAGTAGACACGTTCTGCTGTTCCCCAGTCTACGTTTGGCGTGGTGACTAGCTGTTCGCACTGTTCTCGAACTTGAGACTGCGTAACTTCCTTTGACTGGAAACGCTCCTCCAGTAAGGCTCGGAAGGTTTTTTTGGTAACGGTGACCCCTAAAATCTCTGAAAGTAGCTTCAGCAGTAGGGATGCTTGATTTTTTATATACCCATTGTGGTATTGATGTTGATACTGTTCACGCACATCACTGTATTTTTCGTCTTCCCAAGATACCTGAAGTATTGCATTTTGCAGGGGAGTAAGACTTTTTCCTTTTTTGGCAATAACTAAATCGTTAGTGATTTTTAGCGCTTCCTCAAGGTTCATAGCTTATCGAAGAGTATGATTTTACCCTCAAGTTTACCACAATGTGACTTTTGTGACTATCTGGACATTAAAACTCCTTACTTTTCTTACTGACAGACTTGGGTACCCAAGATTATCGTGTAAATGTCCGAGCAAATCAGAGGTTTGCTAAGACCCTGTAAAATTCTTGGAGGATTTATGATCGACCCCATTAGCATTTTTGTAATTTCCAGTATTGTAGGTGCTGTTTCTGGTGCTGTTGCTGCTGGCGATGAACCCAAAAAAAGCGTGCGATATGCTAAGAGCGTCACAGGTGGACTGGGTGCAGCCGCAGCTACAAGCGCTCTGCTTAATGCAGCTAACGCAGCTCAACAAAATCAACAAGCATCCAATCCCACATCTTCTTCTCTGCCTCCCAGTTTATCAAACCTACCCAATAGCCTGGGTAACTTTAATAACCTTGGTGGCGGTGGCTTTGGTGGAGGGGGTTGCTAGTTGAGTAAGGTGCGTCAGATCTAAAAGTTAGATGTTAAATAATTCACTTTAACATCTGACGCACTCTAGATAAATACCCTTCGGCAGTTTCCTTAATACCCCATTTTAGCAATTCCAAACAACTCTACTCTCTTATCAATCTAAAAACAGGAGCGATCGATATGAGCCTCAATGATAACATCGCACAGACGTTCAAAGATTTGGCAAACCTCGGTAACACTATGGAACGAGAACAATTGAAAAAACAGGTAAAAGGCTACTCCATCAAGGGCTGGAAAGAAGAACGCATAGCGATGGTTGTAGCATCCGGGGGAATATCAGGTGCTTTAGGGGGTCCTATGGGGTTAGCAGCAATTCCTGCGGATCTGGCCTGGTGTGGGAGAGTCAGTGCCTTGGGCTGTTTCGGGATTGGTCATATCAAAGGTATTGATGTAGATTATGACGTAGATATGAATTTAATCATGTCTATTTGGACAGGGCTTGGAGAAGCCGCAAGCACCATTCCAGTAGGAAAAGTTGGAATTAAGGTTTGTAGCAAAGCAACACCGAAGATAGCTGCTAAGGTAGCCGGAGTTCTTGTTTCAAAAGTAGCTCTCAAAGGTGGATCTAAACTTGGTGCAAAATTAGCATCTAAAGCTGCATCTAAAGCTGCTGCAAAGTTAGCTACGAAACTTATGGCAAAGACTGGTACAGGTTGGATTCCCCTGGTCGGTGGAATTGTTTCTGGAGGGGTTAACTGGTGGCTAGTTGATGGGCTTTTAGAGGCTGCTGAACAGTATTACTCACACGAATATATAGTCTTGCGTGATGGCGAACTGGCTTCTGCGGCTTAGATTTTCTACTTTGCAGAGTATAGCTTATGGGTGCGTTATGCCATCTGCTAGCGCACCTTCGTTTGAATAGTTCACAAGAGGAGAATTCAATGAGAACCGAATCAAGAAGTCCTAATCGATTTCAATGACTCCGATGACTGGCGAACAGTAGATAATCCCAAAAATGGGAAAAAATCTGACATTTCAAAAGTCAGCAAAGTCAATTAACTTAATTCAGCGAAAATCTTCACATACATAAGGAGAAACCAATGGCAATTTCGATTTTTACCTCTAGCTCTAACTCTAACATTACTTCCTCATCAAACAATACCAGTCTCGGAGTCATGAATAGCAACCTATCGCTCAATAACTTTTCTAGTCTGCCAGGAATGGATGCAAGTTTATCCCTCGATATGTTTTCCAATATGAGCCCGGGAACGATGAACATGACCACTACAATGAACGCTTTTGGGTCAATGTCTTCTAATCCTACTGGCGCTTCAGGAGTCAATTTTAATATTTGGGGGAACGGCTCGATCGACCTTTCCGGCCGCATCAATCCTAATGCACCAACTTATATCCTCATTCATGGCTGGCGAAATACAGGCGGAAATGCAGGCAATGGTTACAAACCAGGCCCATGGCTGGCAGACCAAGCTCAAGCTATTCGCCAGCGAGAGTCTAATGCGAATATCATCGTGGTTGACTGGGAGAAAATCGCTGGTAATGTCTTGTATTTCCCTTCTGCGGGCAAAACACAGGATGTGGGAAATCAACTAGCTTCCTATTTGAGAAATAGTGGTGTAGATCCCAACCAAACCACCTTAATCGGACACAGTTTAGGGGCGCACGTTGCTGGATTTGCGGGCTCGGCGTATCGTCAATCTACCGGAAAAGCGATCGACCAAATTGTGGGATTAGACCCGGCTGGCCCTGCATTTGAAAGCAAGGGTGCAGGCGATCGCCTAGATCCAACAGATGCGAATCGAGTTGTAGCAATTCACACCAGTATAGTTTTGGGCTACAACGATCGCCTAGGTTCTCTCGATATTTATGCCAACAAAAATGACTGGTTTCAACCTGGAAACTCAATCATTCCTAAAAATTTTCTAGGTGGCGACCATACCTACGGTGCTACTCTCTTTACAGAATTGCTCCAAGGTAACAGTTTTACACAGTCCAACGGCTCTCTTTTCAACCTAAATACAGTAGTCAACGCGGGATTTACTGGGGAAAATGATGCCAGTACCAAAAATAATAAAGGTGTTGTTGCCCTAAACTTGTCGGGTACTGCCAACAACGATAATCTAGCTGGTGGTGGAGCCAATGATAACATTCGTGGCGGCGCAGGAATTGACAAGATTACTGGTGGCGATGGCAATGATTCCCTGTTTGGGGATGCTGGCGGCGATATTTTGAATGGAGGGCGCGGTAATGATTCTGTCTTTGGCGGTACGGGTGGCGATCGCCTTTTTGGTGATGCAGGCGACGACGTGCTAACGGGCGCAGATGCAGCAGCAGGCAAAGGTTTGGGCGAAATTGATACCTTGACTGGTGGGGCTGGGCGCGATCGCTTTGTGCTAGGCACTTCTGGGGCAGCCTTCTACAGCGATGGTAATCTTAGCACTTCCGGGGTCAACGATTATTCTCTGATTGCAGACTTCAATTCCTTAGAAGACACGATTCAACTGTCTGGCTCTAAGTCTAAATATAGTTTGGGAGCGTCACCAATAGGTCTGCCGACGGGTACAGCCATCTTCCTGAATGAAAGCCGTCTGGAATTGATTGCGATCGTTCAAGGTTCCACCAACCTCAACCTCAGCGCCAACTATTTTGTCAATGTCTAGTAGGACTTCAACAAACTGGGCTATATCTAGCTTCCAGTGGGGTTGATCGGCTTTTGCCCGCATTTGTTTTTGCAAGTCGATCGCCCAAATTTTCATCAAACACAATCTTGGACGCACTCATACCACAGAAACTGGGTTTTTTAGCTAATACCAAATCCGGGTTTCCAAACCCCTTTATTCTTCAATCGGCGCAGGCCGATTTTGTTTGTATAGACCCGGTTTCAACCGCCGAGTCATAACTAACCCGGATTTGGTATAATACTTTAGCTACGGCTCAGAATTTGCGTAAAAAACCCGGTTTCTGACTATCTTTGCATAAGTCCTGAAAAAAAAAGGAACAAAGTATTTTTCCATTGTTCCTTCTTGCTCTTTAAATCAGTCAATCTACAGCTTGACTTCGATATCTACGCCGGCTGGCAAATCCAATTTCATCAAAGCATCAATTGTTTTAGCAGAAGGCTGATGAATGTCGATAATGCGGCGGTGCGTGCGGGTTTCAAAGTGTTCGCGAGAATCTTTGTCTACGTGGGGCGATCGCAGCAAGCAATAAATCCGCCGTTTTGTCGGTAGGGGAATCGGACCGATCGCAGTGGCTGCTGTCCGATTTGCTGTATCTACAATCTTTTCGCAGGATGCGTCGAGAATTCGGCGATCGAAAGCTTTGAGGCGAATGCGGATTTTTTGCTGTGGAATTGTTGCCATTTTTTTTGTTGAATTTTCTAGGTTCAGTTTATTTTTAGTCATTAGTCATTAGTCATTAGTCATTAGTCATTAGTCATTAGTTATTCACTATTTAATCGTTAACTACTGACTGCTGACTGCTGACTGCTGACTGCTGACTGATGACTCATCACTAAATAGCAGAAAAGCCACTAAATTTGATTAGGCTTTTCTGCTATTTAAAACGTTAGCGGATTCCTACTTGAGGATTTTGGAAACAACGCCGGCGCCCACGGTGCGGCCGCCTTCACGAATTGCGAAGCGCATTCCTTGTTCGATCGCGATCGGGTGAATCAATTCAACCGTCATTTTAATCCGGTCACCAGGCATCACCATTTCAGCTTCCGAACCGTCATCAGCAGTGAACTGCTTGATCGTACCGGTTACGTCAGTTGTACGGACGTAGAATTGAGGGCGGTAGCCAGAGAAAAAGGGCGTGTGACGGCCACCTTCTTCTTTTTTCAGAATGTACACTTCAGATTCAAACTGAGTGTGAGGACTGATAGATTTTGGCTTGGCAATTACCATGCCTCTTTCAATATCCGCCTTCAAAATACCCCGGAGAAGTAGACCCACGTTGTCGCCGGCCAAGCCTTCATCCAAGGACTTGGTGAACATTTCCACACCAGTCACCGTAGTGCTGCGAGTGTCCTTCAGACCAATCACTTCGACTGTTTCGCCGACTTTGACACTGCCGCGCTCAATCCGACCAGTAGCCACAGTACCCCGACCAGTAATCGAGAATACGTCTTCAACTGCCATCAAGAAAGGCTTGTCAATTTCGCGTTCTGGAGTAGGGATGTAAGCATCTACTTCTTCCATCAGCTTGTAAATCTTGTCAACCCACTCATTATCGCCCTTGACAGTCTTGGGATTGGCAAGCATCGCTTCAAGAGCTTTCAAGCCAGAACCGGTCACGATGGGGATGTCATCACCAGGAAAATCGTAGGAACTCAAAAGTTCGCGAACTTCCAGTTCTACCAATTCCAAAAGTTCAGCGTCATCCACCATGTCTTCTTTGTTCAAGAAGACAACCAAGCTGGGAACGCCAACTTGTTTAGCTAGCAGGATGTGTTCCCGAGTTTGAGGCATGGGGCCGTCTGCCGCTGACACTACTAGGATGCCACCGTCCATTTGAGCAGCACCGGTGATCATGTTTTTCACATAGTCAGCGTGTCCGGGGCAATCCACGTGGGCGTAGTGACGACCTGTGGTTTCATATTCTACGTGAGCGGTATTAATTGTAATACCCCGTGCTTTTTCTTCGGGCGCAGCGTCGATGTCGGCGTAGTTCTTAGCCTTTGCTTGACCCAGTGCAGATAGAGTCATCGTAATCGCCGCGGTCAAAGTTGTTTTGCCGTGGTCAACGTGACCGATTGTGCCGATGTTTACGTGGGGTTTAGTCCGTTCAAATTTTGCGCGTGCCATTCTCGATCTGTTCCTTGTTTTTTTTAGCGATTTTAGACTTGAGATTTTAGATTCTAGATTTTGGATTCAATCCAAAATCCAAAATCTAAAACCTTAAATCATTAGTTCCCTTTGTTCTTAGCGATAATGGCTTCAGCCACATTTCGCGGCACTTCTTCGTAATGGCTGAATTCCATTGTGAAGATGCCTCGACCTTGGGTTTTTGAGCGGATGTCAGTAGCGTAACCGAACATTTCTGCTAGTGGAACTTTTACAGAAACTTTGGCAATTCCCTGATCCGTCTCTTGACCTTCGATCTGACCCCGACGCGAGTTGAGGTCTCCGATGATGTTCCCGATGTAATCTTCGGGAACTTCAACCTCTACTTTCATCATAGGCTCTAGCAGCACTGGCGACGCCTTCATCACGGCTTCTTTGATCGCCATTGAACCGGCGATCTTGAATGCCATTTCTGAGGAGTCTACATCGTGGAAAGACCCGTCTACCATAGTAGCTTTGAGGTCGATCACTGGATATCCTGCTACAATACCTGATTCGCACGCTTCTTTCATCCCTTGTTCTGCAGGGCCGATGTACTCTTTGGGTACAGTGCCGCCGACAATTTTGGAGACAAATTCAAAGCCTGTTCCGACTTCGGTGGGTTCGAGTTCGATCACGACGTGACCGTACTGACCTTTACCGCCGCTTTGGCGAATAAATTTACCTTCGGCGCGGACGGATTTGCGAATGGTTTCCCGGTAGGCTACTTGCGGCTGACCGACGTTGGCTTCTACTTTGAATTCCCGCAGCATCCTGTCTACCAGAATTTCCAGGTGGAGTTCGCCCATGCCGGCGATGACTGTCTGGTTGGTTTCTGGGTCAACGTTGACTCGGAAGGTGGGGTCTTCTTCCGAGAGCGACTGGAGGGCTTTGGAGAGCTTCTCCATGTCTTGTTTGGTTTTGGGTTCGACAGCCACGGAGATGACTGGTTCTGGAATAAACAGGGATTCCAGAATCACTGGCGCTCCATCTTCGCAGAGGGTGTCGCCGGTGAAGGTGTCTTTCAAACCCAAGGCTGCTCCCAGGTCTCCGGCCCGCAGTTCCTCAACTTCTATGCGATCGTCCGCTTTAAGGACAATTAGGCGAGATACTCGCTCTTTTTTGTCTTTGGTGGAGTTGAGGACGTAGGTTCCTTTTTTGAGGATACCGGAGTATACGCGAACAAAGGTCAGGCGGCCGTAGGGGTCTGCCATGATTTTGAATGCCAGGGCTGACAGGGGCGCGCTGTCGTCTGCAAATCGCTCTGCGGTGTCGCCGTTGGGCAGCAGTCCTTGAATTGGAGGAACTTCCAAGGGCGACGGCAGGTAGTCGATCACTGCATCTAACAAAAGCTGAACGCCTTTGTTTTTGAAGGCAGAACCGCAGAGCATGGGGACGATCGTACCTTCGACTGTACCGCGGCGCAGAGCCGAGCGGATTTCGTCTTCTGTTAACTCTTCGCCTTCGAGGTATTTCTCCGTGAGGGCGTCGCTGGTTTCTGCTACAGACTCGATCAGCTTGGTGCGGTATTCTGCGGCGAGTTCTTTTACCTCGTCGGGGATTTCTATTTCCTCGATGTCGGTGCCGGTGTTGTTGTTGTAGATGTAGGCTTTCATCTCCACTAAATCTACAATTCCCCGGAAGTTTTCTTCGCTGCCGATCGGGATTTGGACGGGTACGGCGTTCGCTCTCATGCGATCGCGAATTTGGCCGTAGACTTTGTAGAAGTTTGCGCCCATCCGATCCATTTTGTTGACGAACACAATCCGGGGTACTTTATACCGATCGGCTTGGCGCCAAACTGTTTCGGATTGCGGCTGCACTCCGCCTACCGAGCAGAACACTGCGATCACTCCGTCGAGCACTCGCATCGAGCGTTCGACTTCGATCGTGAAGTCTACGTGTCCGGGAGTGTCGATGATGTTGATTTTGTAATCTTTCCAACTGGTGGTGATAGCGGCGGCAGTAATTGTAATTCCCCGCTCCCGCTCTTGCTCCATCCAGTCGGTGACTGCTGTTCCCTCGTGCACTTCACCCATTTTGTGAACCATGCCTGAATAGAACAGAATTCTTTCAGTTGTTGTTGTTTTGCCCGCATCAATGTGGGCGGCGATGCCGATGTTGCGAGTTTTTTCTAGCGGGACGGTACGTGCCACAGCTACCTCCTTAATCTTGTGTTGCTGTTATAATACTACTATACTACACAGTAACCCTATTTTGCACTCCCCAGCGACTTACTACCATCTCTGGAGCTTATTATTACATTTTAATATTTTTTGCAACATTTGTTTACAAAAATATTAAGGATGCGACATGGAGGATTGAGAGTGCGTGAATTTTAATTTTGGGAGTTTTGAGTTTGCTTCAATAAGGGCAACTAAGCCGTCTCGAAGCAATCTCAGCACTCACAACTTACACTTGCCAATTTGTCGCCGCTTTTATACCGCACGATCGGCTTCTTCTCCATGCCCGACGATTTGGCAATTAGTACCGGTAGTGAGCAAAAGCCTTGTTAGCTTCTGCCATGCGGTGTGTTTCTTCGCGCTTGCGAATGGCAGAGCCTGTTTCGTTCGCTGCATCCATCAGTTCGTTAGCCAGCTTGGCGGCCATCGAGCGGCCTGTGCGGGCGCGGGCAAATCTGATCAGCCAGCGGAGGGCGAGGGTGGTTCCGCGATCGGAACGTACTTCCATCGGCACTTGGTATGTGGCGCCGCCTACCCGGCGGGCTTTTACTTCTACCAGGGGTGTAGCGTTTTTGACTGCTTTTTCAAACAAGTCTAACGGTTCGGCTCCTGTGCGTTCTTGGATGGTTTTCAGGGCGTCGTAGACTATGCTGGAGGCCACGGATTTTTTGCCGTGCTGCATGATCCGTCTCACCATCATGCTTACCAACCGGCTGTTGTAGGTTGGATCGGGCGGAACTGGACGTTTTTGAATAACTGTGCGGCGAGACATAGTTCTATTTGGGATTTTTGATTTTGATTGATTGAATTTGGAGTTTTTAGCTCAAATCTCGATCGATGACGATCGAACTTATTTTTGCTTTTTAACTCCGGCGGGCGAGAGCCGCGTTATTTTTTCTCTTTAGGACGCTTGGCCCCGTACTTGGAACGACCTTGCTTGCGGTCTTTCACCCCGGCGGTGTCTAATGTACCGCGAATGATGTGGTATCTAACTCCGGGTAAATCTTTTACCCGACCGCCCCGGATCATTACTACCGAGTGTTCTTGCAAGTTGTGACCGATCCCGGGGATGTAGGCTGTCACTTCAAAACCGCTTGTCAGCCGTACCCGAGCCACTTTCCGCAGCGCCGAGTTGGGTTTTTTCGGGGTGGTCGTGTACACTCTGGTACAAACTCCGCGGCGCTGGGGGCAACTCTTGAGAGCTGGCGATTTGGTTTTTTTCTGCGTTTGTTCCCGTGCTGAACGGATGAGTTGCTGAATAGTGGGCATGAGTTACGGCATTTCTAGCTTTTTGCTGAATATAGTGATTTGGCGGCATCCGCACTGAAAGTCCCTTCCCCTGTGGGGGGACGGGATAAATGAAAATAATTATGGGTAAGTGAGGATACCAGACTCTATATAGTACACGAAGCGGTTTTTTTTGGCAAGGAATTTGCTTTCTCGGGCGAACTTTCTTGCTGGGAAGGCTGTTCGTTGGGATGCGGCGATCGCCCGCCGTAGCGATACATATGTGGCATTATATATTGAAGCCCAACTTTGAAGAGGGTCACAGCGGCGGTGCAAAATCGATCGCCATCGAAATATCGAACCACCATTTTTCGGAGACGCCCATCAACTCTACCGTGCGATCGCATCACAGCCTCAGGGAGATCGACATCACATAAAGTTATATAAAATTACCTGATAATAAGCCACATACATTTAGTTGAGCGCAGATGAAAACCAAAACTTATATTCCTGAAAGTACAATTTCCGAACTTTACTTGAACATTTGGAAATCCGGTAAGATCGGACGGTGTTGCACCAAATTCAATACGAAATTAATTCTGAGACTTGAAAAAGTTCAGAGGAGCTAAAAATTGTTAGCAGACTGCTCTATGCAGTCCGACGGGGATGGCTTTTAGTCATGGACTAAGTGGCGTTTGGAGTGTTAGTGTTGATATTACCTCCAAAGGCAAGCGCGGACAACGCAGGTGAGTGATTGAGTTTTGAGTTGTGAGTTAAAATCTCATCCATAAAATCATATATAAATTATATAGAGACTCAAATAAGACTCACACTTGACAGGCAATATTAAGGCAAAAGGACAGGGTATGTTTAATTCTACAGAACTGCTGATCGAGGCTTTCATCAAACAACTGGAGAACGGATACAGCCGCACTTACGGAGGCTACAAATCCGACTATGCCGATATTATTGCCTGGGTGGGGGCAATGGCGTTAGAAAACATCGCCAGCAGCGACGCTCTTTATCACAATATCGAACACGCCATTTGCATTACGTTAGTAGGTCAAGAAATCTTGCGGGGAAAACACATTCGCAAGGGCGGAGTCTCCTGCGAAAATTGGCTGCACTTCATCATTTCTTTGCTGTGCCAAGATATCGGATATGTCAAAGGAGTTTGCCGGCAAGACCAAGCATCAGAAGGATTGTATGCTACGGGCAAAGATGGCATGAGAATTGCACTTGCTCCCGGTGCAACAGCGGCTAGTTTATCTCCTTACCGAGTTGACAGAGCAAAACTATTTATTGACGAGCGCTTCGGCAACCACAAGCTAATTAATGCTGAGGTAATTAAGCAGAACATAGAACAAACTCGTTTCTCGGTGCTTGACGGCAACATTGACCAAAATGCAGGTAATTATTCTAGTTTAGTTCGCGGTGCTGACTTGATAGGTCAGCTCAGCAACCCACAATATTTACAGAAAATTGGCGCGCTGTTTTACGAGTTGGAAGAAAGCGGTGCTACTAAACTTTTGGGCTACCGACATCCGGGCGACTTGCTGCAAAGCTACTCTAAGTTTTACTGGAGCGGAATTTATCCTCACATCAGCGAATCTCTCGGTTACTTGCAGTTGACCCAAGAAGGCAAACAGATTGTTGCTAGTTTGTACGCTAACGTATTTCGGATGGAACACCAACGCTGCGATTCTGAAGTTGCTTGAGTACAAGTGAAGTCAGCAGTCAGTTGGCAGTTGGCAGCAGTCAGCAGTCATTAGTCATGGGTCATTAGTATTCCTAGGGTGTGTCGCTTGCGAACAATCCGTAAATTTAACCTATAATCTCATAGCGACGCACCTTGTGCATTGGGTGGATGAAACACACCCTGCAAATCTATTGTTGCATTTTTTTCTAAACGGTATAACTAACAACAAATAATCAATTACCAATTACCAATTCCCAATTCCCAATTCCCAATTTCCAATTCCTGTAGTTTATTTCATCCAACTTAACTAACCTCATCCTCAAGTTCCGAATGATATCTCGGGCACAACCAATTGCTCGGCACCAAAGAAGGCCATCCCTCCCGCAGCGCTTCCAAGCACACAGCACGCACAGTTAATTGACAGTCTAGCAGTTCTACACCAGCTTTTTCAACTTGCTTTTTGCCAATTTTACCAATCGATTCATCGCTAAATTCAAAGGTTTTGTGACACTGAATGCAAACCAGATGATGGTGGTGGTGCAATTCCGGTAGATTAAGTTCGTAATGTTTGTGTCCTTCTGCTAATTCTAATTCGCGCAAAATCCCAATTCTTGCTAATAAATGCAGGGTTCGGTAAACTGTAGACAAGCCAATTCGTTCTCCTTGGTTCTGCAAAGTATTGTATAATTCTTCCGCACTCAAATGATGGCCTTGCCGCAGAGTTTGAAAGACACTCAAAATAGTTTCTCGCTGGGGAGTCAGGCGGCAGCCTCTCTGGTTTAGTTCGAGTTTGAGTGAGTTAGCGCTGTATAAATTCATAGCGAATTTGTCCAAATAATTGTGATCTATCCCCTTTTCCCGGGGTAATTTACTAGCTCCTAATTCCGGTTGCTAAAGGTGGAACAGAAGGATTGGTTGTCGGTATTTCTGCATAAGCTTTGTGAGCCCTAGAGCAATGTTGCTGGCAAGAATTAGCAAAACAAGTCTTAGGTTCAAAGTCAGTACAGCCGATCGCATCCTCAGTAGAAGCAACACACGGCCGCACCGTGCATTTGAGGCGGTAGTCATTAGTAAAAAATTCGCAATCTGAACAAGGAATTTGATGTAGGCGCCGAATTTGATGAAATCCTTCTCGCAATGCTAGGGAAGCGCTCCACAAAAACAGAAGCATCAAAATACCGAGACAGAAGCAGTAAATAAAAACAGTCATAGGGTAATTTCTCAAAGTATACACAAATTTGAAACCGATTTAAGTCAGAAACAAAGTAGCAAGAAACTTTGTTTCTGACTTTGCATCGCATTCAGGTTCTATTAAGACGGGCGCGAGAAGCGTGCCAAATGTGACCTGCGAGGGCTAATATACCCAATAGAAATTGTGCATTTGCCAATCCCAGGCGATCGCTCCCGTAGAATTGGGGAGGATACACAGTCGTGTTATACCCCACGAAAGCACAGGAAACAAAAGCCATAAAAGCCAGACCAGCTAAACTATAGGAAAGAATAGCATCAGCCTCCACAATCAAAAGTCGCTTAGCCCAAGGAAAAGGCTCAATCAGAATGTGCCACACGCCGCCTGCAATCAGCATCGCACCAATCCAAATGTGACCGCCGATTACATCCTCCAAGTTATTAACACTAGCCATTCCTAGGATTGTCCAGCCACCATTAGCAAATCCGAACAGATAGCCAAAAATTGTCGCCGGATTGAGATTGGGGCTAGCAATCAGGCGTACATCGCCAATTGCACTATCATAAATTCCCCCAAACTTCATTGCTTTGAGCACTAGCAAAAAAGCACCCAATCCTAAAATAATTAAGTGGCTTCCCAAAATGGAACCCAGCTTCTTAGCGTCATTCCATTCATAGTGAAAATTAGCAACAATTCCGCCTTCGGTGTGCAAAATTGCCGGGCCGCGAAAAACATGATAAAGACCCCCAGCACCCAAAACAGCAGATGCAACTAAATGCAATATGCCGATCGCAAAATAAGGATAAGTATCGATCGCAGCACCCCCCGCACCAACACCCCAGCCCAAAGTTGCTAAATGCGACAGTAAAGTCAGGTTTTGCTCGTACATCGGCACGTTTGGTAAAAAACGAGAAACTTCCGAAATAGTAGTTGCTCCCGCCCAAAACATAATCAAACCAGCGTGAGCGACATGAGCACCCAACAACCTACCCGACAAATCAGTTAAGCGGGCATTACCGAGCCACCACTTAACATTATTTCCATCCATTCCAAAATCATTAATATTAGCGATCGTCACAGTTTTTTACCTCGTAAAATTAATAGCTATGCGGGCAATTTATAACTTGAATATTGTTGCCTTTCGCATTCCTTGGGTCAGAAACCGGGTTTTTTACGAAAGATGTGTTGTCACCCGTAGATTTGGTAAAAACCCGGTTTCTTTAGTGGAGTGCGTCCAGAAGTGTTTAAGTCTTACGACTCAGTTCCCACCGCATTCAAGGAAGTTTCAACTTGCTTGAAATTAAAGCCGATCGCCCGCAGAGCGTGCCACAAATGACCTTGCAAGAAGAAGAAAGCCAAGAAAAAATGAGAATTAGCCAGCCAGCAGCGCGGAGTGTGAGCACCTAACGGTAAGGCGATCGTATCCGCAAAATAGGGGGTAATACCCAGCTTGGTTTCCAGCACCGGGCCGTAGAATTCAACCGGATAAGCCAAAGTATTAACCGCACAGAAATAAGCCGCTGTAAACCCGGCCAAAGCAATACCGCCGAGAGAGTAAGACAGAATAGCTTCCCCAGAGAAACTCAACACTCGCTTAGCCCAAGGAAAAGGCTCTTTGACGATGTGCCACACGCCACCGAGAACCAGCATGATGCCGACATAAATGTGACCGCCAACCAAATCTTCCAAATTGTCAACACTGGCAAAATGAGTTTGATAGCCGTAGATAACTAACGGATCGAGAGTAGGACTCACAACTGTGCGGACTTCGTGAATTGTCGAGTCGTACAAACCGCCGAAAAACATCGCTTTCGCTACCAGCAGCAGCGCACCCGCGCCCAGGAAAATCAGGTGGTGTCCTAAGATGAAGCCCAGTTTTTTCGGGTCTTCCCATTCAAAGTGAAACTTGCCAGCGCGACAAGCGGCATCTTTCAAGTTTTTAGGCCCTTTAAAGGTGTGAAATAAAGCACCAGCACCCAAAACAGCCGATGAAATCAGGTGTACCATTCCCACCACAAAATACGGATAGGTATCCACAATCTTGCCGCCCGCTCCTACACCCAAACCAAGAGTAGCTAAGTGAGGCAACAAAATTAATCCCTGTTCGCCCATTGCAATCTCAGGGTTGTAGCGAGACATTTCAAACAGAGTAAATGCTCCCGCCCAGAAAGTAATTAAAGCTGCTTGACCGACGTGAGCGGAAATGAAATATCCCGAAAGATTGGCGAAGCGGGCATTGCCTGCCCACCAGTCATATTTAACGTTGGGATTGTCGTAGGTTTGCATCGTTTTTTGTTTGCTTGTTGTACTTGTTTGGTCTGAAACAAATTGAATTTGTTCGTAGTGCGTCCTGGTGTCTGCAAGCTCGGAGCGGACTTAAGTCCGCACTACAAACCGTTTTTATTCAGTTAATAACGCCCCGGAAAATTGCATCAATCCCAGCAAAGTTGTCTAGCAGTAAATAGGCGAGGAAGGCTCCGCTCGTACCGCCCATCACAAAACCGCCCCGGAACAAACTCCAATCTTCCGGCGTTTTGTGCCAGTACAAAACTTTACCTGCTTCGATTTTCCGGGTTTCGTAAACCGAAAGCCCGATCGCCAAAATCAACACCAAGGCCAGAGTTGCCAGCAATCCGGCCAGCGGTGCTAAACCTTTTTCTTGTAAAGGTAGCAATACCGCAAAAGCTCCTACCAGGAAATATCCGTGAGCTAAGCTAACTTCCAATCCCCGGACTATCGGAGACAAACCCTTGCGGTAAATCGGCAAGTTACGCAGAAAAGTTACAGTCACATCCGAAAAACTCACTGCTGTTGCGGCCGCAGGTTGAGGTTGAAGCCGATCGGACTTTTCAACCTTGCTGGCAGTTGCCGTTACAAATTCACCCGATCGAAAATCAAATCCCGCCGCTTTTGTCCGAACGCGCAGTGCGTGCCAAATATGACCGGAAAGCGCCAAAATTGCTAAAACAAAGTGACTTGTTGCCAGCCAAGTCCGGGAAGAAACAACCGCTGCATCCGGGCCAGTCAGACCTACAGGCCCGTAAAAAACCTCGGGATAAACAGTGTCATTTACAGTCACGAAATAGGCAGCCAAAAAGCCCATGTAAGCCAGAGCGCCCAAACTGTAAGAAAGGTAAGCTTCTCCCGACCAAAACAGCACTCGCTGTGCCCAAGCAAAAGGCTTAGTAAAGATATGCCAGAAACCGCCAAGAATGCAGAGCAAGCCAACATAAATGTGACCGCCGACAACATCTTCTAAGTTGTCAACTGCTGCCATTCCTTCCGGGCCGTGCACTGGCAAAAGATAGCTGAAAATGCGGGCGGGATTGAGAGTCGGTTCGCTAATTACCCGCACGTCAGCGACGTGGGGATCGTAAAGACCGCCCCAAAATACAGCTTTTGCTACTAACAACCAAGCACCTAAACCTAACAGCAACAGGTGAATGCCGATGATGGTTGTCATTTTGTCTTTGTCTTCCCAGTCGTAGCCGAAGGAACCAAAGAATGTTTTGTTTTGCGGCAATACTTTCGGGCCGAGCAAGGAATGGTAAAGACCGCCGGCACCCAAAACGGTAGAACTAATTAGATGCAAAACTCCGATCGCAAAATACGGATAGGTATCAACAATTTGACCGCCATGTCCTACTCCAAAACCCAAACTTGCCAAGTGCGGCAGCAGGATTAACCCTTGGTCGTACATCGGCAACTCTGGGTTAAAGTTTGAAAGTTCAAACAAAGTCATTGCCCCAGCCCAGAGTACGATTAAGCCCGCGTGAGCTACGTGAGCTCCCAAAATTCGCCCTGAAAGGTCGATGAAACGGGCGTTGCCGGCCCACCAGCCGTATTCGCTTTCCGGTTTGTCCGGTTCTGGTATTAAATTCGGATCTGCGATTGCTTGCATTTTTGCTTTCCTCCTGGTGCGGTTAACTGGCTGGACTGGCTGCGATTCCTTCGCCCCCCGGCTGGATGTCTTCGCGCATTGGTTGCACGACTTTGCCTCGGCGGAAGTCAAATCCTGCCGATCGCAGGGCGTGCCAGAAATGTCCTTGCAGAACGAAGAAAGCGAGCCAGAAGTGGGTGTTAGCCAACCAGACGCGGGAGGTCAGCATTCCTTCGCTGTGAAAGTAGGGAAACTGCTCGAAGCCAATTTTTAGGGCCGGCCCGTAGAATTCCTCTGGGTAAACTAGGGTGTTGACCGACACAAAGTAGGTGGCGATGAAGCCCATTAAGGCTAAGGCGCCGAGGCTGTAGGAGAGGTAAGCTTCTCCTGACCAGATGAAGAGGCGTTTTGCCCAAGGGAAAGGCTGAGTGCGAATGTGCCACAAGCCGCCGGCAATGCAGAGGATTCCTACCCACATATGTCCGCCGACAACATCTTCGAGATTGTCAACGGAGGCTAGCCAGTGTTTGCCGCCTGCACCGAACAGGTAGCCGAAAATCACAGCGGGATTGAATGTGGGCTCGGAAATTACCCTCACTTGCCCGATCGTGGTATCATACAAACCATCGAAATACATAGCTTTGGCCACCAACAAGAAAGCACCGACACCCAGCAAAACTAGGTGGATGCCTAAGATTGTGGTCATTTTTTCTGCGTCTTCCCATCTGTAGCCGAAGAAAGGAGTTCTTTCTTCGAGGGTGGCAGGCCCTTTGAGCGAGTGAAAGATGCCGCCGAAGCCCAGAAAGGCTGAGCTAATTAGATGAATTACACCAATCTGAAAGTACGGATAGGTATCGACAATTTTGCCTCCCGCACCGACACCCCAGCCGAGTCTGGCTAGGTTGGGCAACAGGATTAAGCCTTGTTCGTACATGGGCAATTCTGGGTTAAAACGGGAAAGCTCAAATAGGGTATAAGCTCCCGCCCAGAGGACGATGAGGCCGGAGTGGGCGACGTGGGCGCCGAGCAAACGACCGGAAAGGTTGATTAAGCGGGCGTTGCCTGCCCACCAGGGAAATGATTCTCCTTCGGCTGGGAAGGATTTTTTTGCCATGCTTGTCACGGCGATTTACCTCTTGAGAAGGATGTCAGTTGAGTTTTAAGCGCTTGCGGCTTATTGATATAGATAATCAACAATTTTGGGAGTTTCGTCAAGAGCTATTTGATAAACTTTTTCACTTATTTTAGTTAAGATATGTAACAAGATAGTAAAAAACATCGCGAAACCAAGTTTATAACTGCTTTTGAGGCGGGCGGGGAAGTTTGGTTGCCGTTAGGAAAAATAGCAACTAGAGCAATTTTTCATATTTTATTGATAAATAGTCTTAGTAAGGGTAGAGTGTTGTTTAAGTAGCTATCTAATCCTCTCGGAAAAGACAAGGTGGCACAAGAAATCCGGTACTTTCTTCTGGGCAAGCTTCGATCGAAGTGGGACTCGCAGGGGGTGCGGGATTGTTTTTTCTCAATTAAGAGAATAAATGGCTACTTTTCGGCCTATTCAACTCAAACTCCAAACAACAAAGCCTGAGAGCATTTGCTCTCAGGCTTTTCTAGTTGGATTTTTAATTGCTCGCGGCATCTGGGGCGCTAGCTCAAGCAGAGGATTTGCTTTCCTCGGCGACTTGCTCGTTGCTGGGCAATTCCAGGCAATAACCCGCCCCGTATACGGTTTTGATGTACCGAGGATGGCGGGGATCGGGTTCCATCTTGGTTCTCAGGTGCCTGATGTGGACGCGAATTGTTTCGATGTCGTCGTCGGGGTCGTAACCCCACACTTCTTTGAGAATTTCGCTGGGAGAGACTGTCTGACCGTGGCGCTGGAGCAAGCAGTGCAGCAACTCGAACTCTAGGTGAGTCAGTTTGACGGTATTAACGTACCAAACAGCTTCAAACCTTTCGGGGACAAGGGTCAGCGGGCCGTAATTCAGGATTTCTGAGTGTTTGGCGGCTTGGGGGATGCGGTCTGTGCGCCTGAGCAAGGCTCGCACTCGTGCCAGCATTTCTTCTAGTTCAAAGGGTTTGGTCAGGTAGTCGTCGGCGCCGGAGTTGAAGCCTTCTACTTTGTCTTGAGTTTGACTTAAGGCTGTCAACATCAAGACTGGTATGTCGGCTGTGCGATCGTCCCGCCGCAACCGCTGACACACTGTGAATCCGTCTACTCTAGGCAGCATCAGGTCTAGCAGGATCAGGTCGGGGAGCATTTGTATTGCTAGTGCCTGACCTTTGATGCCGTCTTCTGCCTGGGTGACTTCGTAGCCAGCCATTTCTAGGTTGACGGCTACGAGTTCGGCGATCGCCGCGTCATCATCAATAACAAGTATCCGAGGCATCATTATTTATCTCACCGCTAACCAGATGGGGGAGGCTACAGCCTTCTGGGGGTTCCAGGTAACTTTAGCGAACAATTTACTAATTTTAAGCTTCATTTAAGGATTCTAAGGTTTATTAAGAACTTTTTGAGCTTTGTAAATATTCTTGTAGTAATTATAAGTGAAGAGGGTATCTATCAGAAAGTGCGATCGCCAAAAATCTCGCCTGGAGTAGAACATCTACCTGTGGGCGAGACTTCGGAAGAGGAATTTTTCCTGCGATGTGAGATTTTAGAGAAGATTCTGGGTAGGTGGGCAGGCAAAGGGATGATAACTACGGAGCAATTGTTGTCTCTTGAGTAGGCTGAGTATTTTTGCCCGAAACGGTTGCCTTAGTAGCTAGTTTTTGGAAATAAAGACTGCCGACGGTGGCTAAGAATATTGTGTAAGTCGCAGCTTGGACGAGATAAAGTCGATCTCTGTATCCAAACAGTGCTTTGAGAATCACTCCCGGAAATTGTCGATCGGGCAAAACTCCTGCTGCATTCCACACCATCGGGCCTAAAATACAAGAGTGGACTGGTGCAGTGCGATCGTAAAAAACACAAATCGCGGCATACTGGCGATCGATCTGCGACAAAATAGCAGCAGAGGCGTCAAAATGCTTGAGTGCAGATACTGCTAAACCCGCGACAATTAACAGCAACAAAATCCCCATAAACTTGAAAAACAGGCGGATATCAATTTTGACGCCCCACTTAAACAGCAGCGCGCCAAGGATTGCCGCCCCAGTCAAACCGCCCAAAGCGCCCAAAGCTGGACTTAAACCTTGCTGAAATTGAGCGCTGACAAATATGACTGTTTCAAAACCTTCGCGCAGTACCGCAATGAAAATCAAGCCAAATACGCCCAAGCCGGCATTGGTATTTTTTGTCAAAGCTGCTGTAACGGCTCCTTCAACTTCAGCTTTGAGAAACCGGGCTTGCTGAGTCATCCAAATTAGCATCCAGCTTAGCATGGCGATCGCCACAATTCCCAACACGCCCTGTAATAGCTGTTTGATTACCGGCGCGTAAGGCTGAGTTGATGTCGATACTGCTGCGAGCAATCCATTAAACAATACTCCCACAAAAGCGCTAGCAGCAATGCCCGCTCCGACTCCGGCATAAACCCAAGAATTGAGGTGACTTTGCTCGGCTTTCTTGAGACAAGCTAGGACAATTCCCACAACTAATGCTGCTTCCACACCTTCACGCAGAGTAATTACAAAAGTCGGTATGGCTTCACTAAAATTCAGTTCCATAAAGTTTGTAGTGAGGACTTCAGTCCTTCTTAAGTTCGTAGTGAGGACTTCAGTCCTTCTTAAGTTTGTAGTGAGGACTTCAGTCCTCCATAAAGTTTGTAGTGAGGACTTCAGTCCTCCATAAAGTTTGTAGTGAGGACTTCAGTCCTCCCCTGCGAGACTTTTAGTTAATAAGGACTAAAGTCCTTACTACAAACTAATTTGATTAATAACTAAGGACTGCCGGCTATTACTTCCCTTAACTAAAATCTCTCAGCATTTTTTTCAGTTCTACTTGATGCAATTCTTCTTGACCGATTAAGGTGCGGGCGTATTCTTCCAGATAAACGCTGGAGTCGGTCACTACTTCAAGTAAAGATTTATACTTTTTGAGCGCTTTTTTTTCGTGGTTCAGACTTTCTTCCAAAAGGTCTTTTACCGAGTGTTTGTAGGTTTCTTCTATGGCGGCAATTTTTTGGGTGGGATGCCCTTCTAAACCTGTGAGAATTTCTCCGGCTTGTTGCGCGTGGAGCAGGGATTCAGTTGCTTGTGCTTTAAAAAATTGCACGATGGGGATTCGGTTTGGGCCCGTCACCATCAGTGCATAGTGGGTGTAGCGCACGACCCCTGCTAGTTCCCATTCCATGATGGTGGCTAGCAGTTCTTGGGTTTTTTTCTCGTCAAGTTCTTTCATTTGTTGTGTTTGATGTAGAATGCAATAAAGCGCAATGTTTAGGATATCATATTTTTTGAGTGAATGGAATTTAGGCAAAAAATGTTTTTTTTGAAGGCCTAAAGCGGTAAGGTGCGCTTGGGAGCACCTTACCGCTTTAGATATTGGGCTTTTGTCCTGATTTCCCGAAAAAATTTCAATGCAAGGCGCGCGTCGCGCAGCTTACCCGATAGTTTTTTTGCCTCAGTTAGGGGTTAACTTCTAAGATTCCATTAGGAGCAAACACTACGGTAAACTTGGCTGCGGGTGCTCCACCGCTGTTAATGTCTGTCTGGGAAGACTTATGCAAATTTGGCAGGGGAGTTTCTTGGGTGAAATCTTTGGCTGGTTGGTTGAGCGGCTCGAAATTGGCGATCGCCCCGTCAAGACTCGCACTCACGCGGTACACTAGATTTTGAGTGAAGGTAGGGCTAGTTTGCCAACCTTGATTGATGCGATCGTAGACTTTGAGAGTTAACTCTTCTAGCTTGGTGCGATCGGTAATTTCCGCTGTCCGATCGGTCCCATTGACCGCCTGAGCTTCCTGCTGACCTGCTGATACAGGCACAGCTTGCACAGTCTTGTCTGTAACGCTATTTGCAATAGCGGTTTCAGTAGACTGATTAGTGAAAGGTACAACATCAGGAGACTTGTCAGGCAGCTTTTTTTGACTGTCAACAACTAAATTGGAATTATTTGCAACCGGAATAGTAGCGCTACTGGCAATAGCTGGTTCCGCAGGTTTATTAGCAACAGCATTAGCAAGATTTTTCCCTTCAATAGTCAAAGACTTGACGTGAAAACCGCGAAACTTTTCTTTTTGGCTAACCCGCCACATTGCAATGGGAAAAGTTACAAAGAAAAGAACCAAAACTCCCGTACTCATCCAAACTATTTTGTGCATCTCCCTGGCTGGGAGCGGCTTATTTTTTGTTTCCATCATCAAACCTCGCATTAGTTAAGTTAACGGCAAATAGGGGAATAAAGGATGCCAGGACATAGCTGTCGCAGCAACTAACAAAGCAAACATCCAGAAAAATATAGTGCGGCTTTTCACGCTCTTATTTTTCCAAATCGCATGCAGAATCGGCCAACTGACAAGCCAACCTATGAGCAACATAGTTTCTTTACCGGTGTAACTCCCGATATTGCCCCACAATTCATCATTAGTCTTGCTTCCCGGAATCCAACTACCGAGATTCCAAAGCCATTCGTTTGTAGCTTTGGACGTGTCCCCTAAATGGTGACTCACCATCATTGTAAAACAACCAATTGCAGCACTAATTATTGCTGCTGCTGCCGGACCAGAAACGCTAGGCGCATTTTCAGAACCTTCAGCTAAACCGCTGGGAAAGTGTTTTAATTTGCTCCAAAGTTGACCGTAAAAAGGTTCTCCACCCGCAACATTTTGGCGGGGTAATTGTCGAGTCATTTCGCAAATTTCCTAATATAGTAGACAGTTGATAGCTGATAGTTGATAGCTGATAGTTGATGATTGATAGTTAATAGTTGGATAACTACTGACTAAGGACTGCTGACTAAGGACTGCTGACTACAGAGACTGAATTTTGGCAACGCCAAGGCCGCTCACCATGCCTCCCATTGAAAAAAACATGATTGCCATCAAAGCTACGCAGGTTGCGGTTAAAACTGGGCGGTTTTGCTTGTCTAAAATCTTGTCGCCATAATTCCACAAAATCCAAGTACAAGCTACTGCTAAAGGCAAGGTAAACAGCACGCTAAATTCGTGATATTCCATCAAAACGTACTGCACTAAAGGCGAGTTTTCTTTCAGCAAAGCGCGAGCTCCGCCGAAATCTATGCCCGCCCGATACCGCATATAAGCCCAATTGCCCGTAGCGATGGCTAAAAAGCTCAAAATAGATGACCAAAAGGCTAAAGTGCGGATTTGCGGCAGGATTTTTCCGGAGCCCCGCAGCAAGGGGAAAGCCAAATGTCCCGTGTAAACCATCACTACCATTGCCAACATTGCACCCATGCCGTGAATGGTGCCCATCAACCGCTGCCAATGGCTCGGATGCAGCAGGTTAACTAAAGGTAAAAACAGAAACATACCTGCAGATAAAAAGCTCAATCCGTAGATAGAAACTTGAGCGATATCTAACTGTTTGGGAAATTCTGATGGAACTAAATCGGTAGTTGAGTCTGATGTTGAGTGTTGCACCACGGACATACCTCCTGTAGGTTGTGCGGAAAATTACTTGACAATAATTGCATTAGTATTTTGGGTTTCTTGAGAATGCTGTCCGTGCCCAAAGAGCCGATCGCACTTTTGGGCGATCGACAACCGCCAAAACACCGCTTCAGACAGATTGAGTGCAATAAGAACTGGGTTTTTAGTTTCTCAAAAACCAAAAAACCTTGCAGTGACTAGCTCAAAGCTAATTTGACTGCTTTTATTGTTGCGCCACTAATACTATTAATTCTCAATAGAGTAAGGATAAAACTAATTATTGGCTTTCATTTATAATTTTATACTTTCTTAATATTTTTGTCCCAGCTTTGAGCTGAATACATTCGGCTGTAAAATTCTACAAATTTATTGATAATAATTATCAAAAAGTTTTAAGTCCGGGCTGTAGGTATTAAATTGGATTAATTTTTAAGAATTATTTAATGTCCGATCGCGAAGGAGTGAAAATTCTGGTTGTGTTGCCGGAATCCTTGTAGGATAAGACGATCGCCCGCCACGACTTGCCCGATCGCTCGATCGCACCAATGCCCCCAGAGGGGATTGTAAACTTTTGTAAAAAACAGTTGACTAAAGGGTTGGGAGTTCTCTCGTTTGGGATAGATCGATGCACATACCTGATGGTTTTCTTTCACCAACCGTAGCCATTGCCACGGGCATAGCAAGTGCAGCAGTAATTGGGGTTGCCCTAAATCGCACCCGCGCGAATCTTGGACTGCGGCAAGGCCCAATCATGGGATTGACTACGGCTTTCGTGTTTGCAGCCCAGATGATCAACTTTCCCGTAGCCGGGGGCACCAGCGGGCACTTGTTGGGAGGGGCGCTGGCATCCGTGGTTTTGGGGAGCCCTTGGGCGGCCACTTTGGCGATGAGCACGGTTTTTATAATTCAAAGCGTCTTGTTTGCCGACGGGGGGATCACCGCCCTGGGTGCAAATATTTTTAACATGGGGCTAGTGGGAATTTGGGTGGGCTGGTGGCTGTTAAAGCCGTTGCAGCAACTCTTGGGAGGTTCCCGAAATCGTTTACCCCTAGCTGCGGCCATCGCCGCCGCCCTGAGTGTGGTTGCGGCTTCTGTTTGTGTGGCGATAGAACTGGCAATTTCTGGTACAGTACCGCTGAATATCGCACTCCCAGCAATGGTAGGCGTGCATATTTTAATCGGCATTGGCGAAGGGGTAATTACAGGCAGCGTTTTAACTTATCTCGTCAAAGTGCGGCCGGATTTATTGCCGGGAGAACAGCCACAATTGCAGAAATGGCTAGCACCAGTAGTCGGAGTTTTGTTGATTTCCGGCTTGCTTTCGCTGTTCGCTTCAAGTTGGCCCGATGGGTTAGAGGCTGTAGCTGAAAAATATGGCTTTAAAGATAAAGAAGCTGCGGCGATCGAAAATCCGACTCCTTTAGCAGATTACACAGTTAAAGGATTAGAAGAACAGCCAATTGGTACTAGCATTGCTGGACTTTTGGGATCGGCAGTCAGCTTCGGCACGGCCTTTGGTATTGCTCAGTTGGTAAAACCGAAAGATGTCTAAACTCTCCATACCTTTTCGATTGCGCCTGTCTTTGATAATTGTCATCGGCATTGGTTTTATGAAGACTGGCGCTTGGCTGTGGCTGGGGATTTATGGGGCGATCGCACTTTTTTGGTCGTTTTGGCTCAGAGCTCCGCTGCGAACCCTAGCGCAACTGTTGGGAGCAGAATTGGTTTTTCTCTCCTTATTAGTGCTGCCCCAAGGTTGGGAACGAGCTAGTTTTCTGTTGCTGCGTTCCCTAATTTGCCTGCTAATTATGAACAGTTTTCTGCTAACTTTGCCGCCCCACAGTTTCGGAATCGCCCTCAAAGGATTGCCCCTACCAGCAGGTTTACAAGAGATTGTACTTTTAGCCGGACAATACTTAGAAATCTTGCTCGCCGAAGTCAACCGCATGAAAAGATCCGCCCAACTCCGAGGCTTATCCGGTACGGGAGGATGGTTGCGCTACGCTAGTGCTTCCATGATCGGAGCGCTGTATTTGCGAAGTCTCGATCGCGCTGAGAGAGTACACGCAGCCATGCTCATTCGCGGCTATCAAGGAAGTTTGCTCACCGACTCAAAATCAACACCAAAAGAGCGACTCTGGCTGACAGCAACAATTTTAACCGCAGCCGGATTAACAATAGCCTCTTACGGGAATTGGGCATAGGGCATGGGGCAAACATGGCATTAGGAATTGATTAATTCATGCCTCTATCTTTTGTCTTATCCCCTCCCCTCTCTGCGCTCTCTGCGCCCTCTGCGGTTAAAAACTCTTAATCCAAAAATCGAGGCAAAAATTGACTAATCTCAAATCACCGCCAACAATAGAAGTGCAAGACTTAGTATTCGGATACCCGCAGCAAAAACCTGTGTTGCAAGGAATTTCATTCACCTTACAACCAGGAGAAAGAGTTGCTTTACTCGGTTTAACGGGTGCTGGAAAAAGCACTTTGCTAGAAAACTTAATCGGCTTAAAAATGCCGCAATCCGGCGAAATTAGAGTGCAGGGAACTAAGCTAGAAGCGGCGACTTTATCGCAAGCGCGGAGGCAGATTGGATTTTGCTTTCAAGATGCGAACGATCAGCTATTTATGCCGACTATTTTAGAGGATGTAATGTTCGGGCCGCGCAATTATGGAGTTCCGCCGGGAGTTGCGCGCGATCGAGCTTTAGCTTTGTTAGACGAATTCGGTTTAGTAGAATTTGCCAACCGTTCGGCCCACGAACTGTCTGGCGGTCAAAGAAGGTTAGCAGCTTTGGCAGCAATTTTAGCATTAGAGCCTGCCATTTTAATCTTAGACGAGCCGACTAACGGGCTAGACCCCTCGTGGCGCCGTCATTTGGCGTCAGTTTTGTCGCAATTGCCGATCGAGGTAATTTTGATCGCGTCCCACAATTTGAATTGGATCGGGAAAACGACTCAAAGGGCGCTAATTTTGGCTGACGGGCAGATTCAGGTCGATCGCCAAACTGAAGATTTGCTGAAAGATAAATCCACTCTTGAATATTACAATTTGCCTCCAGATTGGTAATTAGTCATTGGTTCGTAGTGAGGACTTTAGTCCTTCATGAATGCGGACTCAAGTCCTCACTACAAACCTTTAATTATTCATTGGTTCGTAGTGAGGACTTTAGTCCTTCATGAATGCGGACTCAAGTCCTCACTACGAACCTTTAATTAGTCATTGGTTCGTAGTGAGGACTTTAGCTACGAACCTTTAATTAGTCATTGGTTCGTAGTGAGGACTTTAGTCCTTCATGAATGCGGACTCAAGTCCTCACTACGAACCTGAAGGCAATTTAATGGACATGATGTGACAGGCAATATCTAGCTTTGATTAAAGCTGGAATTTGCGAACAGTGTCGTTGTACAGATGAATAGCTAAATCCCGAAGAACTTCTTCATTTTCAATATGACTTCCTAACTTCTGTTTCGCCGAGTTGACGCACATTTGCATTAAGTCGGCGGAACTTTCGACGTAAAGCGCGATCGCCCTTTGCTGTTGTTCAAAATCAATCTCGACTTCCCCGAGCCTTTGTACTGATTGACAATTAGCAGATTGGTCTAAATTTACCCCCATTTTTTCCTGTTTTTTCCTTTGCACTTCCTCGGAAAAACCCGAAGCAATTATACCCGCCGGCAGTGCAAAAATCCCGATTCCCAAAAATGCTAATATTGCTCCTAACAATTTGCCCAAAGGAGTGATCGGATAAATATCGCCGTAGCCGACAGTCGTTAAGGTCACAACTCCCCACCACATTGAATCGAGGATACTCCCAAAAGCTTTGGGATGCGCTTCGTATTCAACAAAATACATGACGCTAGATGCAAATATTAAGAGAATAAAAACTGCAAATGCAGTGGCGATTAGTTCCTCTTTTTTAGCGTACAATACTGCTCCCAAAGTTCGTACAGACTCTGAATAACGGCTCATTTTTAGCAACCGCAACAAACGCAGCAGGCGAATTAAATTAACGAAGCTTAAATTCGGAAATAATAGCAAGGCGTAAAAGGGCAATATTGAAACTAAATCGATTAGGCTTAGCGGTGTCAGACCGTATTTCAATCTTCCCCAAAGTGGGTGGCTGTATCTGCGATCGACCGTACATACCCACAACCTCAAAGCATACTCTATTGTAAACACTAAGGATGAAACAATTTCGATGTTTTCCAACAATACCTTGTGTTCGTGCGACAAGTGAGGCGAAGTAGAAGCAATAAAAGCTGCGACGTTGATCAAAATTAAACAGGTGATAACAATGTCGTCGGCTAAGCTGTATAAATTGCTACTTTCTGAGGCTTCTAAAATTTCATAAATTAGTGTTTTGAGTTGTTTTCGCATCTGAGTTTCTCCTAAAAAATTAGTAAGTGAAGGCTCGTGCTTTACTATAGTTTAAGAATTTTTTTTTTAAACGTCACCAGGATTTGCGATCGCGCGAAAAATCTGGTGGCTTCAGAGATGCTATAGTTGCAAAACTCAGTATTTCTCATGGAAACTCGGTTTTTTGGGCAAAGCCGTCTCAGTAAGCAAAGAGAGTTAATCTGGAAAGAATTGCCAACTATTACTGGATTTGCAGGCAAACATCATGAAGGTAGCCGTATTCAGCACCAAATCCTACGATCGCACTTTTCTGACAGCAGCCAATGTCGGCGGCCAACACGAGTTGGTGTTTTTTGAACCGCGCCTGAACCTGGAAACCAGCGTTTTAACTGCTGGATTTCCGGCTGTCTGCGCGTTCGTTAACGACTGTTTAGACGCAAAAACGCTCCGGGCGATCGCCCAAAAAGGCGTGCGCTTGCTGGCTTTGCGATCGGCCGGATTCGATCGCGTCGATTTAGCGGCAGCCCGCGATTTAGACTTAACTCTTGTCCGAGTTCCCGCTTATTCTCCCTACGCTGTCGCCGAACACGCAGTCGCGATGATTTTGTCTCTCAACCGCAGAATCCACCGCGCCTACAACCGCGTCCGCGAAGGGAATTTTGCCCTAGACGGCTTGTTGGGTTTTGACCTCCACGGTAAAACTGTCGGAATCGTGGGGACTGGCAAAATAGGCGCGCTAACTGCCAAAATTCTGCACGGATTCGGCTGTCGCTTGCTGGGATACGATGTTTCCCCAAACCCGGATTGCCAAGCCCTACAGATGGAATACGTGGCACTCCCGAAACTGTTTGCCGCTTCTGATATTGTCAGCCTCCACTGTCCGCTGATACCGGAAACTTATCATTTAATTGGTGCAGAGGCGATCGGGCAAATGAAACCGGGGATGATGCTGATCAACACCAGTCGCGGTCAGTTGATTGACACCAAAGCTGTTACCAAAGGACTGAAGTCTGGTAAAATTGGCTACCTCGGCTTAGATGTGTACGAACAAGAGACCGATCTGTTTTTTGAGGATTTGTCAAATCAGGTGATTCAGGACGACGTATTTGGGCGCTTGCTGACTTTCCCGAACGTCCTGATTACCGGACATCAAGCTTTTTTCACCGAGGAGGCGTTGAAAAATATCGCTGAAACTACGATCGCCAATATCACGGATTTTGAACGAGGGCGCACTTGTCCCAATCAAATCAACCTTGAGGAATTGAAAAAATGAGTCAAAAGAGCGATTTGACAGCGTAGGCAATTGTTTACAATTAAGTCATATCGTTATTTTTGCTTGCAATTTGTGAATATCTGCCTTAATCTCATCAATTAGTCCCGGCTGCCAGAATGCTGTGTTAATTGCCAGAGAATTACAGTGACAGCAACTCAAAGCCTGCAATATTACTTGACATCGGAGGAAGTATCAAATGACACAATCTAACTTTTCGGATGACACACAAACAGTCACTGAAGTCGTCACAGTAGACGTGGTGACGGAAAAGCCCGGGGTGATGACTACAGTGACAACCGCAGAAACACCGACAAGCCAGTTACAAGATATTAAAGACCAAGTTCTCACAATTTTGTCGGAACTTCCAGCCTATGCCTCCAATTTTTTTACTGAATACCAAAAGCCCTTAGTAACTGTTGGTTTATTCCTGGCAGGTGCTATTAGCATTAAGGTAATGCTGGGAGTTTTAGATGCTCTTAATGATGTCCCTTTGGTAGCTCCATTTTTTGAGTTGATTGGTATCGGATATACGGGTTGGTTTGTTTACCGCTATCTGCTCAATGCTTCTAGCCGCCAAGAGTTGTTAACGGAAATTGATTCTTTAAAAGAACAAGTTGTAGGCAAAGATTCTTAAAAGAAGAAAGTTCGGCAGCGGATTTTGTAGCGGATGTAACGGATGTTTAGAGTATTGGGAAGGAGGAGATGGGAATTGGGAATTGGGAATTGGGCAATTCTCCCCCACTCCCACTTCTCCCTCTCCCCATCTCCCATTCTCCCCTCTCCAACTCTTAATTGGGATGGCAAACTTGTTGCAAAGTGGCGGTAAAGTCGGGGTAGGAAATGGCTGCGGCTTCGGCGCGGTGAATGTTAGTAACACCTGTGGCGTTGAGGGCTGCGATCGCCAAACTCATCGCTATTCTGTGATCGGTGTAGCTGTCAACATCGGCGCCAGTTAACGGAGTTCCCCCGGTAACTTCCAAACCGTCGGGTAACTCGGTAATTTTGGCTCCCATGCGGTTGAGTTCCGCAGCAGTCACGGCCAGCCGATCGCTCTCTTTGACTCGCAACTCGGCCGCATCTCGAAATATGGTAGTACCCGACGCAAAGGCTGCGGCTACTGCCAAAATCGGGATTTCGTCAATCAGTCGGGGAATTAAGTCGCCAGCAATGGTGCATCCCCGCAACTGTGGGGAACAGCGAACCAAGATATCTGCTACCGGTTCCCCCGCGGCTTCTCGCTGATTTTGCAGTTCAATGTCCGCCCCCATCATCTCCAAAGCTTCTAAAATACCTGTGCGAGTTGGGTTAACTCCGACATTTTCCACTACGAGCTCGGAACCGGGGACGATCGCCCCAGCTACCAGCCAAAATGCCGCCGAACTAATATCTCCCGGTACAATCACATTTTGTCCTTGCAGTTGTGCTCCACCAGTGACTGTCACGCTACAAGTTTCTGGATCGACGGTTAATTGAGCTCCAAACGCCCGCAGCATCCGCTCGCTGTGATCCCGCGAGAGAGCAGGTTCTGTGACTGTAGTTTCTCCATCCGCCATCAAACCTGCCAGCAAAATGCAGGATTTAACTTGAGCTGAGGCGATCGGCGAATGGTAGTGAATCCCTTTTAACTGCTGTCCGAGTATCCCTAAAGGAGCTAAAGAATTGCTCTTTCTCCCCCAAATTTGCGCGCCCATTTGTTGCAGCGGTTTAATGACGCGCGACATGGGGCGCGATCGCAAAGAACTGTCACCCGTTACCGCATAAAAACGCTCGGGATGAGACGCTAAAATTCCCAACATCAACCTCATCGTCGTCCCGGAATTGCCCGCATCCAAGACTTCCACAGGCTCCTGTAATTCGCCAATTCCGACGCCCCTGACAGTCACCTGTTCCTCGTTGAGTTCCGAAACGGAGGCTCCCAGGAGCGAGAAACATTTAGCAGTGCTGCGGGGGTCTTCTCCTAGCAGCAGTCCCTCAATTGTCGTTTCACCGCGGGCGATCGCACCCAACATCAAAGCTCGGTGAGAAATCGACTTATCGCCCGGAACTCGAATCCGGCCTCGCAGCGACAAGCCCGAGGCTGGTTTTTGAATGCTTAAAGTTTGACTTTCGCTCAAGAGCGAAGTAGTTATAATGTCAACTGCCATGAGATAGACTAGGATGGGACGGCGTTAGCTATCCTACCCTTTTCCCAGTCCTCGCGTCATACCATTTTAGATTTGAGATTTTAAATTTTAGATTGGGGAATGACAGACTGCATAAGGGTTTGGAGCAGGTGCATACAGTTCCGTTATTTGCTGAAATGGAGAGCGGCGACAGGGGAGACCAGATGCAACTGCACGGATTTTACCTGAATTTCACAATTATTGTCTGTATATCTGCTGAGATTTCAGGTTCAGCTTTCAGTTATCGACCAGATGATGGAATTTTGACTGAACAATTTTATATTTCTGACTGCGAGTGGTAGATTTTGCATTTTTTTCAAGCAAAAGCTCCGGAATTTGGAACCCAGATCCTCTAAAATCTAAAATCTCAAGTATAAAATCTCAAATCTCAAACCTCCCGATCCACAATAACTCCTACACTTTTATTTATGCTGACGCATCACCGCAAGCCTGTAAGTTTATCGCTGGTATCCACAGATTTACCTTTGTGGTCAGTTGTTGAAACCGCTGGTACCCTGTATCAAAAAGACCGGGATCGCTTTCACTTGTTGTTGCACGAACCAGCCATACTCGATCGGCAATTTTCCGACGCATCTGACACATCTGGCGAGCAAGTTACGATCTTACCAACAACTACAAAACCCCGGTTGCTGTGGCTGGAAGTTTCGCCCTATCGAGTGATTATGACGATGCAGGGAAACGGCAAATACAGTTACCGCCACTGCTGGGAACGCGGAATGTACGGACTGAGCCGTTATTGGCTTCAGGGCGAATCGCTGGCGACTCCCGAACAATTGCGCCTCCGCAACTTCACTCGCAACTTGACGCTGACCGGAAAGCCGGAACCGCAACACCTGCGGTTAGAATATGAGTTGTGGTCGGAAAAAGTACAACTCGGTCAGTATATTTTGAATTTAGAAATTCATCATTAGTCAGTAGTCAGCAGTCATTAGTCAGCAGTCATTAGTCATTAGTCAGTAGTCATTAGTTAGGAGTTAGGAGTTAGGAGTTAGGAGTCATTAGTTGGAAGTCAGTAGTTATGAGTCATTAAGTAGGCGATCGCCAAAAACAATAACATCTTGCTGGGTTTTATAATTGATGTTATGGTTTTTTGACAATGACTTATTTAGCGATCGCTCTTACAATAATTAATTAGTTTGCGAGTCAAAGCGTCTTGATTGTCGGCTGCTCGATTCGCCTGCTGTCCGGCTCTGATAATATCCGCTTGAGCTGTTTTGATTTGCTCTCGACCTTCTATACTTGTAGAAGCCCGGTTTGCTGCCTCAAGAGCTTTGCCGATGTCGCCGAGTCCTTGACCCATTTCTCGGAAAGATTTAACCGACGGCCCCTGAATTTCTTTGAGGGTTGCATCTGTGATTCGCAAAGCCTCAATTTGTTTAGCTGTCTGGTTCAAATCTTTAGCTAAGTTCTTGCTCGTTGCAGCATCGTAGCTGCCGTTCTTAATATCGATGAGAGCGTTACCTTTGGTGACAATTTCAGTGAGTTTAGTACACTGGACAGTTCGGTTATCGCCGCTGCAACTAATCGTCAGCGTACAGCAAGCAACAACTACGAACAGGATGACAATCTGTTTGCGAAAAAAGTACATGAATCCTCGGTTGCAAAAAAAAGTAGATTCTGGGATTTTGTAGTAGAGTGCGATCGCGCGATCGATATATCGACTGTCGAAAAACTTTCGCGACATCCAGACACGCTCTGCTAAACTAAACTACGTAGCCGTTTGGGAACTATGGTCAAAAACAGCAATAACCTACAGAAGGGCAGCATTTGGGGATATCTTACCCTGCTTTTGCCTATTTGCTTGACGGCGGTTGCCAGTTTCGAGTCGGGAACGATGTTTTGGGCGATCGCCACCACAGCGGGCATTGCTTGGGCTTACAAGCTTTACCAGCAGCAGCAAAAACACAGACTCGCTCATTTAGACTCGGTTTTCTACAGGTTGATCAAGGAAAATCAAGGGCGAGTTACGGCCTTGGATTTGGCGATGAATGCGAAACTCCCGGGAGAAAAGGTTCAAGAGTATCTCGACGAACGAGCTCTTGAGTTTGCTGCCGATTTTCAAGTAACCGAAGAAGGCGGAATTTTGTATTATTTTCAAATAGCTCCAACTGTCACTCAAAGCGAAACACCTAATGCCACAGTAGCTGTTCAAGAGCCTCCCACAAATCGGGAAAAAGCACAAGAGAAAAAACCAAATTTATTTCCGATTGCTCAAACCAAGACTCCTCAAAATCCCAAAATCTCTTTTACCCAAACGGAACTTTCCCGCAGGTTCAAGGTTCACGCAAGTACGATCGGCAAATGGAAAGTTAAGCCGGAGTTTGCTCAGTGGAGTAGCGAAAAAGACCCGGAGGCGATCGCCTGGGAATATTCTACGGACAACAAGCGATTTTATCCCAAAGATTGAGAAGAAGGAAGAAGGAAGAAGGAAGACGGAAGAAGGTAGAAGGTAGAATATACCAAGAAACAACGTTTGTAGTGAGGACTGAAGTCCTCATCCAAGAGAGGACTGAAGTCCTCACTACGAACCTATTTTATTGTTCTGGTTACCGCAGACATGATATAAAATAATGTTCAATAGATTTTACCCGATAAATATCGGTAAATTCGATCGCCATATCTGTTAATTTTTTCTCCTATGTCCACACCAACCTTGCGAGTAGTCGCCCGCCTCGTAGCCTTTCCCGACAAAGTAGCAGAACTTAAATCTCTGCTGCTGAGCATTATGGAGCCAACTCGCCAAGAAGAAGGCTGCATCAAATACGAACTACTGCAAAATCAAGCCGATCCTACAGATTTTACCTTCGTTGAAGAGTGGGAAAGTGCAGCTTTGCTCGAACAGCATCTCGCTTCCACTCACATTCAAGCCGCAGTGCAGAAATTAGAGGGTTTAGCAGTTGCACCTCCAGATATCCGCCGCTATGAATTGCTAGCTTAATCGGTTGTTTATACTCAAGCTGGTAACAGCGGTAAGGTGCGCATTGCGCACCCTACATAATATAGGTTTTGCACAGGTAACAGCGGTAAGGTGCGCATTGCGCACCCTACATAATATAGG